>JABWAN010000053.1 GCA_013361015.1 Candidatus Zhuqueibacterota bacterium
GTCTCTGCACGCCGTTGTTGCGTGATGTTATTTTCGAAACCCAGATTAGTTTGGAGGCCGGGCCTTTTATTGCGGATCATCGCGTGCATGGCGCAGCCGTGCTGCCTACGACGGCATATCTTGAAATGATTTCGGCGGGCGCACAACAAGCCTTTGGCGCAGGCCGCCATACGATTGAGGACATGGACCTCCGCGAAGCATTGCTGCTGCAGGATGAGGAAGTGCGTCAGGTACAGCTTATGTTCTCGCCGGAGGGCGAAGCGCGCTACAGTTTTCAAGTTATCAGTTTCGTTCCAACCGAACAAAACGACGACGCGGCTTTCACGATTCATGCGAGCGGCAAGCTTCACCTGGCGAAATCACACAGCCCGAGCGCGCAAACCTCGCCGAGCCTCGACGAGCTGCGCATGCTCTGTCGCGAGGAGATTGCAAACGAAGCATTTTATGAGCGTCTGCACGAAGCCGGTTTGCAATTTGGCTCGCGCTTTCTCGGGGTCGCCGCGCTGTGGCGTGATGGGCGCAATGCTTTGGGGCGAATTCGCATGACCGATGCGATTGTATCGGAAGCACGCAGCTATGGCATTCATCCCGCATTGTTGGATGCATGTTTGCAAGTCGTGGGTGCAATCATGCCGGAGAGTCTTTTCATGCCGATAGGTTTACAAACCTTTCACGCATTCTCTGCGCCAAAGGAAGAACTTTGGAGTCATGCTTCGCTTCGAGAGCATGCTGTGCCAAGCAAGGACACGCGCATGCTGGATTTTCGCATCTACTCTCCCGAGGGCCAGGTGGTCGCCGAAGTGCTCGGTTTGCAAGTGAAACGCGTCGCGCCGGAAATGCTGCAACGCGTCTCTGCTGCAAAGTTTCAGGATTGGTTTTATGAAGTGAAGTGGGAACCTAAGCCGCTGGAAAGCGCGCCGGCGCTGTCTGCGGCTGCGGATTATTTGCCTGCGAACAACGTGATTGCCGCCACGTTGCTGCCGCAGTTGCAGGCGTTGAGCGCGGAGCACAACTTCCACATCTACGATGATATTCTGCCGCATCTCGATGCATTAAGTCTCGCGTATGTGCTGCAAAGCTTCGCGCAGCTCGGTTGGAAGTTTGCTCGCCCGCAACGCTTCACCACCGCACAAATGGCGGCGCAATTGCAGGTCGTCGCGCGCCATCATCGCCTTTTGCAACGGCTGCTCGAAATGTTGCAGGAAGAAGGATTTCTACGGCGCGAGGGAGAAGCTTGGGAAGTGTGCGAGCTGCCGCAATGTGAATCTACGCGCAGCCTTGCGCAAAGCTTCGAAAACAAATTTGCCGCGCATACGGCGGAATACCATCTGCTGCAACGCGGTGGGCAAAATCTCGCAGCGGTGTTGCAGGGCAAGTTTGATCCGTTACAAGTGTTGTTTCCGGGCGGTTCGTTCGCGAACGCGGAGAAGTTGTACGACGAATCCCTCGGAGCGAAAGTCTACAACGGCCTCGTGCGCAAAGTGGTGCAGACAATTGCGGCGCGCCTGCCCAAAGCACGCAAGTTGCGCGTGTTGGAAGTGGGCGCCGGCACCGGCGGCACAACTTCTTTCATTCTGCAAGATTTTCCCATTGATCGCACGGAGTACGTCTTCACCGATCTCTCGCCGTTGTTCCTTCAGCGCGCGCAACAGAAGTTCAAGCAGTATCCTTTCGTGCGCTATAAGCTGTTGGATATCGAACAGGATCCTGAAACTCAGGGCTTCGCCTCTCATCAATATGATCTCATCGTGTGCGCGAACGTCGTGCACGCGACCAGGGATTTGCGGGTGACGCTGGCGCATATCAAAAAATTGCTCGCGCCCGCAGGCTTGCTCGTGCTGTGCGAAGGCATGACGCCGCAACGCTGGATTGATTTGACTTTTGGCATGACCGAGGGTTGGTGGCGCTTCACGGATACCGATGTGCGCGCGACATATCCGCTCATCACGCAAGCGCAGTGGCAGTCTTTGTTGGAACAGGAAGACTTCACGCAATTCGCGGCAGTGCCGGAAGATGTGAAGGCCGGCCGGGCTTTGTCGCAAAATGCCGTTTTGCTCGCGCGCGGCCCGCTTACGGTTGCGCCCCGGCGCGCGGGAGAAGGAGAGAAGGGGAGGTGGTTGATACTTAATGATCAAACGGGTTTTGCACTGAAGCTTGCTGAGCAAATGCAAGCCCAGGGCGAGCACATCATCTTTGTCTCCCCGGCGGAAGCCTTCGCAAGACTCGAACGTGAGCACTATGCGGTCAATCCCGCGAATTCTGCGGATTTCAAGCGCCTTTTGCATGAAGCTTTCGTGGCTCCGCAGCTTCCGTGTCACGGTGTCATTGATCTTTGGCCGAGTGAGGACGCGCCGACTGGGGAGAACAGCTTCGAACTATTGCACGCAGCCCAAATGCGCGGTGCACGCAGTGTGTTGGCGCTCGTGCAAGCCATGCTGACGACGGAGGGGCTTCATGCACGCGATTTGTGGATAGCCACACGCGGCGCGCAGCCTGTCGGCGACGAGCCAAACGAAGTCGCAATTGTGCAATCTCCCATTTGGGGCATGGGCCGAGCAGTTGCACTGGAACATCCGGAGCTGCGTTGTGTGCGCGTTGATCTCAGCCCGTATGACGACATTAGCAATGTGAATCTTCTGCTTAATGAAATTCGCGCGCAGGAGGCTGAAGATCAAGTCGCGTATCGCAGCGGCGTGCGTTATGTCGCGCGGCTGCAGCGCACGAAGATTGTGGACGGTGGATCGTTGACGGTGGATTGCGAAGGCATTTCCACGATCCACAATCCACAATCCACGAACTGCGCAACCAACCCCGTGCAGTTGGAAATCACCAAGCCCGGCACGCTGGATGGAGTTGCACTACGGCCCGCAAAACGGCGAGCGCCCGCGCATGGCGAAATTGAAATTCGGGTGCGCGCCACGGGTTTGAATTTTCGCGATGTGCTCAATGTCTTGGGCATGCGTGGCGATAACGACCCGCTTGGCGGCGAAGTTGCAGGAGTCGTTGTGCGCGTGGGCAAGAACGTGAGCGATTTCAAAACTGGCGATGAAGTCGTTGCCGTTACCGTGGGCGGCTTTAGCACATATTTGACGATGGACGTCACGCTCGTCATGCACAAGCCCGAGTCGCTCAGTTTCGAGGAGGCTTCTACTATTCCGCTGGCGTTTTTGACGGCGCATTATGCGCTCCACGTAGTGGGTAACCTCAAGCCCGGCGAGCGCGTGCTTATTCACGCGGCTGCGGGCGGAGTCGGCATGGCTGCTGTACAGTTGGCGCAACGTGCCGGCGCGGAGATTTTTGCAACCGCGGGCAATCCCGAGAAGCGCGAGTTCCTGCAATCTCTTGGCGTGCAGCACGTAATGAATTCGCGCACATTGGAATTTGCTGGCGAAGTAGTATCCCTCACCAACCGTGAGGGCGTCGACGTGGTGCTCAACGCGCTCACCGGCGAGTTCATTCCGCGAAGCATGCGACTGTTGCGCGCAGGCGGGCGCTTCCTCGAAATCGGCAAAAAGGAAATTTTGAGTCATGAGCAAGCGGCGCAGATCAACGGCAAAGCCGCGTATTTCGCGGTTGATCTTGCGGAGAAGATTAAAAGTGATCCTCTTGCGATCCGCCCGCTCTTTCTTGCTTTGATGCAAGCGATTGCGAAAGGCGAGCTCAAGCCGCTGCCGCGAAAAGTATTCGCTCTGGAGGAATCCAGTAGCGCGTTTCGGTATATGGCGCAGGCGAAGCACGTCGGGAAGGTGGTGGTGGTGCAGGAAAACGTAGATCGTGGATCGAAGATAGTAGAGAGTAAAAGCACAGAACACGATCCACCATCTTCTATTCACCATTCACGAGCTCTTGCGATCAGACCCGACGCCACCTACCTCATCACCGGCGGCCTCAGCGGGCTTGGATTGCTCGTCGCACAATGGCTGGTTGAGCATGGCGCACGCCATCTCGTGTTGATGGGCCGTCGCGCGCCTTCGGCGGAAGCGCAACGTGTCATTTCGGAATTGGAGCAGCAGGACGCGCAAGTGTTCGCATTGCAGGGCGATGTCTCCAAAGCTGAAGACGTCACGCGCATTCTTGCGGAGATCAATCAATCCATGCCGGTGCTGCGCGGCGTTATTCATTCTGCCGGCGTGCTCGATGACGGCGTGCTGTTGCAACAAACCTGGGAGCGCTTCACGAACGTGATGGCGCCGAAAGTATACGGCGCGTGGCATCTGCACGCCATGACCAAACATATGCCGTTGGACTTCTTCGTGATGTTCTCTTCCGTTTCCGCGTTGCTCGGCTCGCCCGCGCAAACGAATCACTCTGCGGCCAATTCCTTCCTCGATGCGCTCGCGCACCAGCGCCGCGCGTTGGGATTGCCGGCAATGAGCATCAACTGGGGCGCGTGGTCGGAGATCGGCGCCGCCGCGCGACACAACGTCGGCGAGCGCGCCGTGGTGCGCGGCATTCACACCTTCACGCCGCAGCATGGATTGCAAGTGCTCGCCATGTTGTTCGAGCATCCCGTCACGCAAGTGGGCGTGATGCCCGTGGATTGGGCCACGTTCGGCAGCATGTTCGCGGGCCAGCGCATGCCGCCGTACTTTTCCACATTGGCACAGCCAGCGAAGCCGCACGCGGCACAACCACAAGTTCCGAGTGCAATTTCAAATCTCCTACAGCAATTGCAAGGAGCCTCCGCGACACAACGGCAGAAGCTTTTGCTGCACTATGTGGAAACGCAAGCCATGAAAGTTTTGAGCATGGAACCTTCGCAAACAATTCACGAGAAGCAGCCGCTCACCGAACTCGGGCTTGATTCCTTGATGGCGGTGGAGCTGCGCAATCTGCTCGGCGTCGGTTTGAACTTGCCGCGCGCGCTGCCGGCAACACTGGTGTTTGATTATCCCACGACGAGCGCGATGGCCGGTTATCTTGCCAAAGAATTGTTTGGAGAAGAAAAGCCCGCGGCACAAACTGAAACGAAGCAAACGCAAGCCGATGCAGGCACTTTGCTCGATGAGCTTGAGGAGCTTTCAGAAGAGGAGATCGATCGAATGTTGGCAGAGAAGATGGGAGGGAAGTGAGGTTCGGTCGGCTATCTACAGTTCACGGTCAGGCTGCCAGAGCCTTACCTAGCGCTAGAGAGGCATCTCGCTTTGTGAAATGTTGCAAGTGAGAGGGAAGATTTTTCCAGAATGACCGTGAGAGAGTTGCTCGTCGAGGCCAAGTTTTGCGCTGGCTTCCTCCCGTTGGGCTTGGCGGAAAGCTTGTTTCAACCAAGATGAAGCCTCAACGCGCCGCGGGCTGCCGTTGCCTCATCATATGCTCGCACAGAGCCGCGTTGATGAGCGCATGATAGCTGCCGCGCTGCTTAGACCGCGAGCTTTGCTTGAACCATTTCACGACCTCGGTATCTAATTCAAGCGTGACTCGTTTTTTTCTTTGCACGAGTCCTGGAAGAACTTCCTGCAGTGGCCGCATCGCGGCAAACTGTTCATCGGTTAAGGGCGGGATATCAGAATAGTCGATATCCTCGTCTTTCATTGCGTCAAGGCGTTTCAAGTCGCTTTTGATTGTATTTTTTTTTGCTCACGTTGATTTGCCTTTCTCATTGAAATGCTTCTAACACCGTGGCCGCGTCTCGAAAAGGTAACAATGACGAGGCGACCAGACAAAGGTCCAATCAAATTATATCTTTCTTCTCCGTAGTTTTTGCGTTGGTCTTCTTCGATTAGGGCCTGGTCAGTAAAAGTCAAATGGACGTCGACAAAATCAAGGCCGTGTTTGAGTTTGTTGCTCCATCGTTTCTTTTCGTCCCATTCGAATTTCATTGCTTCAAATAATAGTCACCTCAAATCTTCTATTCAAGTGCTTTCTGCAGTTTATTTCGTAACGAAGGTTAAGAATGTCAGACTTCCTCGAACGGCTCAAAAATCTCTCTCCCAAACGCCTCACGCTCCTCGCGCTGGAGTTGCAATCCAAGTTGGAGAAGCTCGAACAAGCCAATAGAGAACCGCTTGCGATCATCGGCCTCGGCTGCCGTTTTCCCGGCGCGGAAAGCCCCGCGGCATTTTGGCAATTGTTGCGCGAGGGCCGCGACGCGATTCGCGAAGTGCCCAAAGAACGCTGGGACATTGATTCGTACTACGATTCCGATCCCGACGCGCCCGGCAAAATGTCCACGCGCTACGGCGGTTTTCTCGAACAAGTTGATCGCTTTGATCCGCTCTTCTTCGGCATCGCTTCACGCGAAGCGATCAGCATGGATCCGCAACAGCGTTTGTTGTTGGAAGTCACGTGGGAAGCGCTCGAACACGCGGGGATTGCGCCGGAGTCTCTCGAAGGCAGTGCGACCGGTGTGTTCATCGGCATTTGCAGCTCGGATTATCCGCAGCTCTTGCTCGGCAAAGGTCGCGATACGTTTGATGCCTATTCTGCAACGGGCAGCTCGCACGCCATCGCTTCGGGGAGATTGTCGTATCTGCTCGGTGTGCACGGCCCGAGCTTGTCCATCGACACGGCTTGCTCTTCTTCGCTCGTTGCAGTGCATCAAGCCTGTTTGAATTTGCGCACGCACAGTTGCCGCATGGCCATTGCGGGCGGTGTAAACGTGATGCTGTCACCCGATATTACCATTACGCTTTCCAAAGCGCACATGATGTCGCCCGATGGCCGCTGCAAAACGTTTGATGCCTCAGCCAACGGTTTTGTGCGCGGCGAAGGCTGCGGTATCGTCGTGCTCAAACGCCTGCGTGATGCGCTCGCGGATGGCGACAATGTGCTCGCACTCATTCTAAGCTCGGCCGTGAATCAAGACGGGCGCAGCAGCGGCATTACGGCGCCGAATGGGCCGGCGCAAGAAGCGGTGATGCGCGAAGCGCTCAACTTCGCGAACGTGGCGCCCGCCGAAATCGGCTATGTGGAAACGCACGGCACCGGCACTTCATTGGGTGATCCCATTGAAGTGAATGCGCTCGGCGCGGTGTTGGGCTATGGCCGCGAACAAAACCATCGTCTCAAGATCGGCTCCGTCAAAACCAACTTCGGGCATCTCGAAGGCGCAGCCGGCGTCGCGGGTTTGATCAAACTCGTGCTCGCGTTGCAGCACAAACAGATTCCACCACATCTGCATCTCAATGAACGCAATCCCTATATTCCATGGGAGCAATATCCGATCGACATCCCCACGGTATTGACACCATGGGAAGAAATCCATGGCAGACGCATTGGCGCCACCAGCTCGTTTGGTTTCAGTGGCACGAACGCCCACGTAATTGTCGCGGAGGCGGGTGAGCAGTTGAGTAACCCATCGGCGTTGTTAAAGACTGAGGATGGTTCACTAAATGCCGCTCGCCCGCAAGAACGGCCGTGGCATCTACTCACGCTATCTGCGAAGAGTGAGAGTGCGCTGCGCGATCTGGCGTCGCGTTATGAACATCATTTCGAGGCATATCCTGATTCCCTCTTTGAGGGAGGCCAGGGTAGTGTTCTTCACGGCGCGAACGACGCACTGCCAAACATTTGCTTCACTGCGAATACGGGCCGCTCGCATTTCTCACATCGCGTGGCATTGCTCGCCGAGTCATCACAACAGATGCAGGACAAGCTGCGCACATTTGCCGCCGGCGCTCTTCCTGCCGATGCAGTATACGGCGAACTGCCAAATTCCAAACGGCCGGAAGTGGTCTTCCTCTTCACCGGACAAGGCGCGCAATATCTCAATATGGGCCGCCGGCTTTATGAAACGCAGCCCACGTTTCGTAAAGCGATGGACCGCTGTGACGAAATCTTGCGACCGCTTCTTAAAACTTCTTTGCTCGAAGTGCTCTACTCTGAAGCGAATAGTCTTTCAGAAAATTCCCCCCTCGAGGGGGGCCGGGGGCGTGTCGGTTGTGATCAAATAAATTGGGATGAAGTTGCTGGGCGTGAAAACACCACCCTGCCCGCCCTCACGGGAGGAATTGTGATGAGCCACGAGCAACCAGCAACCAGCAACCTCCTCGATCAAACCGCATTCACGCAACCCGCGCTCTTCGCAATTGAATATGCGCTGGCGGAGTTGTGGCGTTCATGGGGCGTCGAGCCGGCCGCAGTGATGGGCCATAGCGTCGGCGAATACGTGGCCGCATGTGTTGCCGGTGTGTTCAGTTTGGAAGACGGCTTGAAGTTGATTGCGGAGCGCAGCCGTCTTATGCAAGCGCTCCCTTCCGGCGGTGTTATGGTCGCGTTCTTCGCAAGCGAAGAGAAAGTTGCCGCCGCGATTTCTTCGTATCGCGTTGCTATCGCCGCGATCAACGGGCCGGAGAATGTGGTGCTCTCGGGCGATAAGAATGCCGTTGGCGAGGTGGTTCGGAAGCTCGCCGCGCAGAACGTGCAGTGCAGGCCATTAAACGTCTCACACGCGTTTCATTCGCCGCTCATGCTGCCAATGCTTGAAAACTTCTCCAACGCCGTGAATGCTATCACGTTTCACGAACCGAAAATTCCGCTCATCTCGAATCTTACGGCCAGGCCGATTCGGTTTGAATCGTCAACCAACCTGCAGCCAGCAACCAATAACGATCCACAATCCTCGCTCCGCGATCCTCGCCTCTATTGGTGCCGTCACGTGCGCGAGGCTGTGCGCTTTTCAGCTTCGATTGAATGGCTGCACCAACAAGGCTTCAGAATCTTTGTCGAGGTCGGACCAAACCCAACGCTGCTCGGCATGGCAGCCAAATGTTTGCCCGCAGGTGCCATGGTTGCAGTTCCTGCGCTGCGTAAAGGCAAGGATGATTGGCAACAAATGTTGCACGGCCTCGCGACGCTTTACACGCACAATGTTGCGATTGACTGGCGCGGCTTCGACGCTGACTACGCGCGCCGCAAAGTAGTGCTGCCCACGTATCCGTTTCAACGAGAGCGGTTTTGGATTGCGGCGCATGGAGCAAAGAGCACGGCGCATCGCGATGCCAGCGCGCATGTCACCACGCCCATTGCCCCTTGCTCCTCGCATCCCCTCCTCGGGTACAAACTCCGCGGCCCGTTGCACATTTTTGAAACGCAATTGAGTCTCACAAAACTCGCGATGATGGATCAACACCGTGCGCATGGCGTGGCAGTCGTGCCCGGCGTCGTGTTTTTGGAGATGACGCTGGCCGCGGTTACGGAGGTGTTCGGCGCACAGAGTTGTTGCTTGGAAGACGTGGTGATTCACGAGGCAATCACATTGCCGGAAGAAGAAAGCCGCGCCGTGCAACTCATCCTCACACCGGAGACTGCCGCGGCCAATCTTGCCACTTTTCAGTTTTTCAGCAGCGAAGCAACGGCAGCCGGGCAACCGGACACGTGGCGTTTGCATGCAAGCGGGAAATTAAAATTGTCAAGCGGCAAAGGGCAGGAAAAAGAATCGGTAATGTTGCAAGAGATTCAAGCGCGTTGCGACGAGTGTTCAGTTGAGATCCTGGTTGAGCAGGTGCGCAACCGCGGCATCGAGGTCACCGCACATTCGCAGAGCATAGCCAAACTCTGGCGCCGCGAGGGCGAAGCATTGGGCTTGATTGAGATGAATGAGGCCGTGCGCGCACACGCGGACGAATATCGCATTCATCCCGCGTTGTTGGATACTTGCTTGCAAGTGCTCGAAGCCGCGCTACCGAGCAAGATTGATACGGCAGGCGAAGTCTACATGCTCATGGGCTTGGAACGTTTGGAATATTTTCAACCTCCCTCGGCGCGCATGTGGGCGCATACGGTTCTGCGTGATAGTGCGCAAGGGCCTCGCGAAATTTTGAAAGGTGAGGCGTTCCTGTTCGATGAAAACGGCAAGCCGTTCGCGAAGTTTTTCGGCCTGCAATTCAAACGCGTTGCACCCGAAGCCATGCTGCGGATGCAATACCAGCAATTGCAGGAGTGGCTTTACGAAGTGCAATGGCGTCCGCAACCGCGAAGCAAGGGAGACTCAGCGCCGCCGGCAGATTTCTTTCCAAAGCTTACCGAGCTTGCACAAACGGTACAGCCCGGGATCGCGCAAATCTATTCTGAAAATAGTTTGGAACTATACGACGAGTTGTTGCCGCGCCTCGATGCGTTGTGCGGAGCATATGTGGTGCGAGCGCTTCAACGACTCGGATGGGAGTTTCAGCCTGGACGACAATTCACGCTGGATGAAATTATGCCGGAATTGCATGTGCAAACGCGGCATCATCGCTTGTTTGAACGATTGCTGCTCATGCTCGAGCAAGACGGCGTGCTCATGAAGAGTGAGAATGCGTGGCAAGTGCTGAACTCGCCTGTTCCACAAGACACGACGCGCAGCATGAATGAATTGCTCGCGCAATATCCGGCATGCGCTTCGGAGTTGACCATCGCCAAACGTTGCTGCGAAGAGCTTGCGCAAGCCTTGCGTGGAGACGTTGATCCGCTGCAATTACTTTTTCCGGGCGGCTCGCTGGCAGATACGGAGCAGCTTTATCAAGAAGCGCCGAACTCTAAAGCCTTCAATTTAATTTTACAAAATGCAGTTGCAGCAGCGCTCAAAAATTTGCCGGAAGATCGCACACTGCGCGTGCTCGAAATTGGGGGCGGCACCGGTGGAACCGCGACGCGCGTGCTGCCGATTCTGCCCGCGGAGCGCACCGAGTACGTGTTCACTGACATCGGCCAGCTCTTCACTGCGCGCGCCGCGCAAAAGTTTAAAGATTATCCGTTCGTGCGTTATCAAGTTTTGGATATCAGCGCCGATCCGGAAACACAAGGATTCGCTTTGCACCGGTTCGATCTCGTCATTGCCGCGAACGTGCTGCATGCTACGAGCGATTTGCGCCGAACCCTGAGCCATGTACAAAAGCTGCTCGCCTCGCAAGGCTTGCTCGTTTTGCTTGAAGGCACCATGCCGCAACGCTTCGGCGATTTGACTGTGGGCCTCACCGAAGGCTGGTGGAGTTATACCGATCGCGATCTGCGAGCGGACTATGCGCTGCTCTCCGAAAACAAGTGGCTTGACTTGCTCACCTCGATGAACTTCACTGAAGCGATTGCATTGCCGCAAGGCGAAGACCGTCAAGGTGTTTTGCAAACGCAAGCCGTGCTGCTCGCGCGCGGGCCGGTGGTGGAGAGGTGGGGAGGTGGAGATACGGAGACGGGGAGAAACGGAGACGGGGAGATTCACGGCGAAGCAAGGTTGCCCTCATCGCATGCGCGCGCGAGCTGGCTTGTGCTCGCGGATGAAAGCGGCGTTGCGCAGACGCTCGCGCAAATGCTCGAAGCGCGAGGCGACGCGTGCGTGCTCGTGCATGCAAGCGCGGGACATGCGCTTCACGTTGATCCTTCAGAGCCGGAAGATTGCAAGCGCGTGTTGCATGAAGCAATGGCGACGCAAACTCTGCCTTGTCGTGGTGTGATCAATCTCTGGCCGCTTGCTGCCGCTTCCGAGCCGGCAACATTGAATGAACTGCGCGCGCGTCAAATGAAGCTTGTCGGCGGCGCGCTGCACCTCATGCAAGCGCTCGCGGCGAATGAAAAGTTGAAAGCTTCGCGCCTCTGGTTCATCACGCGGAATGCCCAGCGCGTTGCCGAGGCACAAAGTCCGCTCGCGCTCGCGCAATCGCCGCTATGGGGCCTGGGCAAAGTCATCGCGATGGAACATCCCGAACTTCATTGCACGCGAATCGATCTCGACCACGCGCGCGCCGAAGCCGCCGCGCGATTTCTTTATGATGAAATTCACAACGACGGCGCGGAAGATCAAATCGCGCTTCGTTCAAGCACGCGCTATGTGCCGAGGCTCGTGCGCAGCTTGTTGAAGATCGTGGATCGTGGATCGTGGATAGTTGATCGTGAGCACTCGGCATCGAGCAACGATCCACAATCCACCATCATCGCTCCTCACTCCTCGTACTTAATCACCGGCGGCCTCGCCGGTCTCGGCTTGCTCATCGCGCAATGGATGGTCGCACACGGCGCGCGGCATCTCGTGCTCATAAGCCGCAGCGCGCCGAATGAATACGCGCAAGCCGCGGTGCGCGAAATGGAAAGCCGCGGCGCGCAGATCGTTATCGAGCAAGCCGATGTTGCCGATGAAATGCGCATGACCGAAGTCTTTTCGCATCTCGATCAAACGCTTCCGCGGCTCCGCGGCGTCATCCATTCTGCGGGAGCAATTGATGACGGCGTGCTCTTGCAGCAAGATTGGTCGCGCTTTGAAAAGGTGATGCAAGCGAAAGTCTTCGGCACGTGGAACCTGCACACGCACACACAAAGCCGCGAGCTGGATTTCTTCATCATGTTTTCCACCGGCGCGTCGTTGATCGGCTCCGCGGGACAAGGCAATCACGCCGCGGCGAATATGTTTATGGATACCCTCGCGCATCATCGCCGCGCGTTGGGATTGCCGGCGTTGAGCATCAATTGGGGCGCGTGGTCGGAGATCGGCACCGTGGCTCGCCATCACAGCAGCGAACGCTTCACGAGCCGAGGCAAGAGCGTGATCACACCGGCGCAGGGTTTGAAAATTTTCGAACGCCTGCTCCGCGACACACCGCCGCAAGTCGGCGTGCTGCCCGTGAATTGGACCGAAGTTTTCGAAGAAATGGGCGAGCGCAAAAACTCTCCCTTCTTTGCCGAGTTGCTGCGCGATGTGAAGCTGTCAGGAGGATTGAGGATAGATGATCGAGGATCGAGCATCCAGCATCCAGCATCCAGCATCCAGCAACCAGCATCCAGTAACCAGCATCCAGTAACCAGCATCCAGTAACCAGCATCCAGTAACCAGCATCCAGTATCCAGCATCCAGTTACCAGCATCC
>JABWAN010000054.1 GCA_013361015.1 Candidatus Zhuqueibacterota bacterium
AAAGCCGCCCCCGCCCGTCACCAAATAAGTCGCCATCACCACGCTCCTATTTCACTTTCGCTTCGTTCGTGTAATACTTGTAGCCGTAATAATTGTGGTCATAATAGTACGGCAAAACGCTTTTTTGATTGTTGACGATCACGCCGAGAATGTTCAAGCCCGCGTTGCGCATGAGATCGACCGCGCGGCGCACGACTTCTTTGTGTGTTTCACCGGCCTTAATGACCATCAACGCGCCGTCCATTTCCGAGCTGAGGATCAAAGCGTCCGTCACCGGAATCACGGGCGGCGAATCCACAATCACGGTATCAAAATAGAACTTTATTTCAGAAAACAAATCCTTTAAGCGCGGCGAGTTCATCAGCTCCGTCGGATTGCTGATCACGCCGCCGGAGGTGAGCAGGCGTAAATTTTCAATGGGGGTCGGCTTGAAACACGTATCCAGCTTGCGCGTGCCCATCAGCACGTCCGCCACGCCTTCTTCTTTCGGAATGCCGAAAAGCTGGTGCACGCGCGGGCGGCGCAAATCGCAATCCACCAAAATGGTTTTGGTATTGCGATAGCGCGCAATGGTGCACGCCAACAGCGCGGCCGTCGTGCTCTTGCCTTCATTCATCTTGGCGCTGGTAATGAGGAAATTCTTCATCTCCTCCGCGCCGTAAAGATTTTTCAGCTTGGAATAGAGCCGACGAAACTCGTTGGCCTCCGGAGATTCGTCGCGAAAAAATGAGACGATGGAATGACTAGGTGTTCTGTGCATATGTCCTACTTCAAAATCGCATCAAACAAAAGCTGCATGCCTTTGTGATCGTACTCGGCCAGGCGCTTGTTGCGTTTGGCCCGCTCGAACGTGGGATTGACTTTCAATGCCTTGTCAAATTGTGCGATGGCTTTGTTGTTCACATGCTTGCTCATAATCACATACGCCACGCCGAGATGGTTGTACAGATCCGCATAATTGGGATACTTCTCGAGGTACTCCTGCAACTGGCGAATGTGCCGCCAAATATCCTTGCTGCTCACTTTGGTGCCGTTGTGCATCACGTGCAGATAGAAATCCATGATGAACGACATGTCCGTCGGCTTGGTGATTTTGGTTAAGCCTTCTTCCAGAGATTTGTAGGCTTGCTCGTATTTCTTCTGCTTCAGCAGCTCTTCTGCTTTGGCGGCGAACTCGTTGTTGTACGCGGGGTTGATCTTTGCCGCTTTGTCGAGATTGTCCTTCACCTTCTGATGGCAATTCACGGAAAGCGCGAAGTCTTCCTTCGTGAATGCATTCAGCACGTAAGCCATGGCGAGATGATAGAACGCCTCGGCATAATACTGATTGCTGTCCGCCGCGCGCAGGAATTGTTCAACGGCCTTTTTGCAATACTCTTTTTTGAGATAAGCGAGCCCGAGATTGTTGTGGAAATCCGCAAAGCCCGGCGACATGGCGATGGCCTGCTCCAACGTGGCAATGGCCTCTTCATAGCGCTGCACCGCGGTATACGCGCGCCCGAGGTTGTTATAAATCACCGAGATTTTGGGATTGAGCACCACGGCCTCTTCGAATTCGACCACGGCTTCTTCGTGCATGCCGCGCCGCATGAACGCCTGCCCGAGCAGATTTTTTAGTTCGGCTTGATCGGAATCGCGCATGCGTTCCGAAAGGCGCAACAGCATTTCGATCTCGCGCTTCTTTTCTTCATGAAAACGGCGCGTACGCAAGCGCAGGGCTTCGCCGGTCCACTCCGGATTGAGGTCGCGCGTGCGCGTTTCCAACAATGTGCCGTTACGGAAGAAAGACGAGATGATCAACTTCTGATAATCGCTCGTCGTGGTTTTGAGCAAGAACTCGCTGTTTTGTGAACGAATGACGTCGTTAAAAAGAAAATCTGCCATATGCGTTTCTCTCACGCGGAGGTTGAGGTTTTTAAAGATACGTATCTTGTCGCGCCTTAAGGCGCTTTCCAAAACGAGGTCTGCATGAACACTTTACACATGCAAAGTGTAACGTGTAAGGCGTCCATCTTTTGCACGAATCCGCTCGAGGCCGCGCTACGTGCTCGCCTTGCCGGCAAACTCCAAACGTTGCTCGCGCGTATTCAAGCCCGCGAGGCGCAGCCAGCGATATACCGTCGAACGGCTCACTTGCACCGGAGACTCGAGACGGGTCTCGAAAAATTTTTGGATCATGGCCGGGCCATAGTGCGGATGCGCGCTCACGATTTGCCGAACCATCTCGACGTGATCGCCTTCCAAGGTCGCCTTCGCCACGTTTTGCGCCTTCTGCAGCGGCTGCGCTTTGCTCGCTGCTTTCACTCTGTCTGCCAACGAAGCGGCCACGCTTTGGGTTTCGTGCGCAGTTGGCGCCGGCTGCGGCTCCAATACCGGAGGACGCACCTTTGCTTTTGGCGAGGGCGCGGCTGCCGGTTGCAGAGAGTCAACAGCTTCATTGCGCAGTTTGGCCGGCGCCGGATCACGCTCCTTGCGCAAATCTGTTGCAACCGGCGCGGGCGCGAGTGTTTCTTGATAAAAAACGCGAGCCGAAGCTTGCGCGGTGCGAGGAGGCGCCGGCGCAATGGGGTGCTCGTCTGCAGACGTCTCGTGCTCATGCCAGTCGGTTTCATCAAACTCGTCTTCCTCTGGCAACGTGTCGATCTCTTCGAGAATCCATGGATCATGAATGTCTTGCAGCTCGAAGTCATCCTGCGCGACGTTTTCTTCGGCCTGCACTTCGGGCCATTCCTCTGCAAGTGGCCGGGCAACCTCTTCGTCCGTGCGCTTCGCCAGTGCAGCAGGCGTGCGCGCTGTATCTGCTTCGGGCCACGTTTCCACATCATTTTCGCTGAGAGCAAAAGCTTCGGATTCCGGCTCTGCTTCAAAGTCGTGCACTTCTTCCGTCATGGCTGCAGAAGAAAAAGGCGTGAGCGCGTGAGCGGAAGACCTTTCTTCCGGCGCCAAGCTCGGGTATTCCGCCTCTTCAGATTCGACTTCTTCCGAGATGATCCAGCCTGCTTCCTCGGCAGTTGTCGCGGGCACCAAAGAATCCGTTGCGGGCACGGGTGGCGTCGTATTGCCGGGGCCAAGCGCCAGGTGCGGACGAAATGCCGGGTCGTAAACTTCCGCAACTTCAAAGGCGACTGGCTCCGGGCTGGTATCTTTGCCAGAATCGTGCGCATCATCTCGAGACGCAGGCGGCGAATACTCGACCACATCGTTGGTTGCGGCGGCCTCGACTTTTGCTTCGGCAGGTTTGGCAACGCTCGCGGGTGCGGCATTGTGTGCGGCGAGCGCTAGTTCTGCTTCAAAAGAAGCGATGGCTTCATCGACGTGTTCATACGCATTGATGAAGCTGTCCAATTCGAGCAAGAAGAACACGTCCTGCACGTCGGGGTTCATGCCCGCCAGCCGAATATCGCCGCCGGCATGGCGCACGTTACGGAACTCCGCGGTGAAGGCGCCCCAACCCGCGGAGGCGACAAATTCAACCTGCGTAAGATCAACCACGATGCGATAGTGTTGGCGCGAGAGCAGATACGCCAGCACCTTCTCAAATTCACTCACGCTCGTTGCATCGAAGATACGCTTCAAACGAACCACGTGAATGCCCGTGTCCGTGACTTCCACCGCATCGATTAATTGCCGACGGTTCGTCACGCGCTATGCCTTTCCATAATCATTACTTCGTGTCTTTGGAGCGCGGGAGACTGCAAGTGTTGAAACGCGGCGGCAAGAAAGCGTGTGCGAAATGGCTGTCATTATCGCGCCGCGCTGGCACGCCACGGCTTGCGCACTGCAACACGCCGTGCCTCCAATACTACAGCAATCCCATAGCTCTTGCTACAGCCGTTTATTTCTTCCTGCTTCTATGGGCGAAATTTTCGGAATCGTCCCGAGCACATTCAGGCCGAGAAAGTTTTCAATCTCGTCGACCGATTTGAACGAGTGATCGAAGAACTCCAACAAGTACACTGCGCCGATGCCGCAGCCCAAACCGCCGAAGATTGCGATCAAAATAATTTTGTTTTGGTCGTCGGTAATGGGCGTCACCGGGCGATTGGCCGGGTCGATCACGCGAAAGCGCACTTCTGCGTCCGCGCGCCGGAACTCTTCTTTCAGAATCGTGCCGCGCGTTTGATCTTCGAAGGTGCCGACAATCGCGGCCAGCTCGTTTACTTGCTTTTGCAACTCCGCCAAGCGCATGTCCTGCGCCGGGCGCGAAGTGAGGCGGCGTTGGTAGTCGGAACGATACCCTTCCAAAACCTTGCGCTCGCGATTCAACAAATCAAGATCGAGCTTGGCGACTTGATACTGCGCCATCACTTCAGCCTGACTCTTGGTAGTGCCCGCAGGCATGGACTTCAGAGCTTCCATGCGATATTGTTCGCGCAAGTCAGCAATGTCTTGCCGGATGCGAATCACATCCGGACTTTTCCAATCTTGCTGCATCGTCACGGCCGAAAGGCGCGAGGCTTTGTCCAACATTTGATTGTACAGCGCCGCGCCTCTGCCAAAGTCATTCACCGTCGTTTGATTCGCCGTGCCGCCCAATTTGCCCGCCAATTCTTGCACGAGCTGTTGTTGTCTGGTTATATCTACATTCAGTGAGTGCAAACGCGCATCCGCCGCAGGCAAATTTGTCGCATTGACGATCGTGCTGCGGCCCTCCTCGCGCACCAGCTGCATCTGGTAGCTTTCCAAACGCGCAAGCGCTTCCTGATATTGCTGCCGAAACTCGCGCTCTTTCTCCTCGCTGAATTTGCGCGTGCCCTGCACTTCCATGCTTTCGGTTTTCAGCGCGGTTTCAATGAACACATCGGCGATGGCCTTGACGACATTGTAGGCCAACTCCGGGTCTTTGTGCTCGAAAGAGATTTCGACGTAATTGCCGCGCTTGGGAAAAATGATGTTTTCCAGCAAACGAGAAATCAGCCATTCCACTTGCAGATTGCGCAACAGATCGGCCTCGTCGGCGCCCGGATGCTCTTTTAAAGTCTGCGCCACTTGCTGGCGCATGCCCTGGCTCGGTTTGAGCTGAGCGCGATCAACGACCTGCGCAAGAATTTCCGCGGAGAGCAATTGCTTCTGAATGTCCTCCGACATGTCGCGCATGCGCGCCGTTTTGCCGCCGTCGGCATTGGGCAACACATTGGACATTTCTTTGAGCATGTCGCGTCCCTGATCGATGAGAATCGTGGTGCGCGAGCGATACGTCGGTTCCATCGTTGAAACGCGATACATTGCGCCCAGCAACGCCACGATGGGAGGAATGATCAAAAACCATTTTCTCCGGCGCGCGAGCTGCAGAATGCTGCGCAGATCAATCTTTCCGCCTTGTGCCATGGGTGCCTTGACTTCAATTATTGTTATTGTTGTTGCCTTGTCCGAACAGTTGATTCAATAAAATGTATGAAGTGACAATGGCAATCGAGCCGCGTAGAATCTCACCGAGCGTGGTGCCGATCAAAAAGCGGCGATAGTCCTCGCGGCCGGGGATGAAAATCGTATCGCCGGGGCGCAACACCAAGGGAATGGGATTGGCCTGCTTGGTGTAATTCTCAATGTTCACGGAATAAACCACCGGCGCTTCCGGTCCGCGCGAGATGATCTTCACGTTTTTGAGATCCGGTTCACGCGTGGGACGCACGCCGCCGCCGCCGCCTTGCTGCAGCAAAGGCCCGCCCGCCAAAATGATGGCTTGCAGCACGTCCATGTTTTTTTCCAAAGGATAAATACCGGGCGTGACCACGTAGCCAAAAACATAAATGGTATTTTTGTTGTTGATCAAATTCGATTGCAGTGCGCCTGCGCCTGCCTGCCCTGCGGGAACACCGGGAACGTCGATATTGTCGCCGGGTTGTAGCTTGGGCAAATTACTCATGTCACCGCCGGTGAACGCTGCGGTCAGATCCACTTCCAGAATTTGGCTTTTCTCCTGTCCGCCGCGAATCACTTTGACGCTTTCCAAACGCGCCGAAGGCAAGGGGCCTCCGGCTTCCAGTATCGCTTCCCAAATCGTCGGCACTTTGTTGAAAGTATATTTGCCGGGCGCGGTCACGGCGCCGGTGATGAAATACCTGCGGCTGCCATACTCGTTGATCTCGATTGCCACTTGCGTGATCTTGCTGTTGTACACGGAGATTTTATCAACGATGGTGCGGCGCAACTGATCGACAGTCTGGCCCGCAGCCGCGATGCGACCAATAACCGGCAAATCGATTTTGCCTTCGTTGTCGATGCGGGTTTGCGTTTTCAAATCCGGCTGTTGCCAGAAATTGACGGTGATGAGATCGCCTTTATCGAGCCGGTACTCTTGCGCATGCGCCAACGGAGGCAGCATTATCAAAAAACCGGCGAGGGCGAAGAGAACAGAAAACTTTACTTTGAACATGAGGTTCTTGCTCCATGCAGTGGAACCTTGCGAGGATTCGCGGCCCGCGCAAGGTGGAAACGTCTTGTCATCGCGTTGTAGCAACCACTTCGTTGCTGCCGGCGGATAATCCGCCGCGATCATAAACAAACACCCGATAATAATAAGTCGTCTTGCGGTCCAAGCCGAGGTCGGTGTAAATCGTGGTCGCGCTCACGTTGATGATGTGAATCGGCGGCTGATTTTCGAGAATGCCCGGCGTGCGCGAGCGGTAGATGCGATAGGACGCAAAGTCGCTGTCCGTGCTTTGCGACCACGACAGGCGCAGCGTGGAAGTATCGAGCACCGCGGGAGTGGCGAGAGTCACCGGCTGCGGTGGTTGATTCTTCGCAGTCGTGACGCTCACGAGATTGCTGCCCGAGCTTTTGCCGCCTTGATCGAACACGTAGACTTGATAGTAGTACGTCGTGTTCGCGCCCACCGTGTTGTCGAGGTACACCGTCGAGTTGGGATCGCTGACGAAGGCAATGGGCGGCGCTTGCGGATCGATGGGCTGTTTGGTGGAACGCAAAATGCGATAACCAGCGAAATCATCATCGATGCTGCGCGACCAGGACAATTGCACCTGGCTCGTGCCGTCGCCCAGTAGTTGCGGCAGATTCAGCGTCACGGCGTTCGGCGGTTGATTGGCGCTCACGCGACCGCTCACTTCGTTGCTCGGTTTGCTCATCAAGCCGCTGGTATCGAACACGCGAATCTGATAATAGTAGTCCACCCCGGCCGTGACCGTATTGTCGTTGTAAGTGGTCGTCGCCTTCACGGTTACGGCGTCTAAAAACAACGACTGGGTAGCGACGAAATTCGGCGTGGTGCTGCGATAGATGCTGTAGTTTGCAAAATCGGCTTCATTCGAGGCCGTCCACGAGAAGCGCAAAACGTTTTGCTGTGAGCCTACGGGCGTGGGCTGGGTTATCGTTACGGCCTCTGGCGGTTTGAGAATGGTGACTTTCGTCGCCGCAGTTACGCTCACCGCGCGATTGCCGACACGATCGGTGAAATTGCCGCGCACCCGTGCTTGCGTCACTTCCACGTCATCGGGAATTTTGTAATCCAGTTCATAGAAGCCATCATCGCGGAATTTGTCGCCGTTGGTGCCGTTGTCGAACAGAGCGATATTTTGCGGCCCGCCATCAATGTTGACGGAGGCTGCGCCGCCGGCTTCATTCGCCTTCAAAACGAAATGAATGATGGAGTCGCTCTGCGTGGGCTTGCCGTTCGTGCTTTCGGAAAATCTTTCGATGAGCGCGATGGTGTCGAGAATGACTTGTGCGCTCACGAGACCTTTGGATTCGTTGCCGTCACGGTCGCGGAATTTCATATAAACGGTTTTTTTACCGTCGCCCGAGGTCAACGTCCAGGGAATCGTGCTTTCGAATGGCTGCCATGAGCTGCCAGTAAAAACCGAATCGTTGCCGACGAGCATCAATTCCGTCGAAATCGGAGCTTTGATGAACAGTGTGACCACGACACTGTCCGTATATTCCAGGCCGTCATTGATGCGCAGCGCATACAGATTCGGCGTTGCGGCCGCGGCGCTCGAGCGCAAGCCTTCGGCGCCGCTCTTCGAAACCGCGCTGACTTGATAGAGATAAGATTGGCCGTTACGCACGAGCCGGTCGCTGTATCTTTGCGCCGTCGTGGAATCGAGCAACATATACGCCGTGGCGCTGCTGTCGCGGCGATAGATGCGATAGCTTTTTACTTTAGCCGGGTTGTCAACGGCCCAGGTTAAATCGATCTGGCGGTCGCCGATGGTTAGAATGAGTCCGAAAGGTTGTCCTGGAAAATCCTTGGGAGCGGTGTTGGGCGCCGTCGGCTTCTTGCTGCAACTCGAAAGGATGGCGCCGAACAACAACACCGCGGCGGCAAGGCGACGCATTTTCCATTTCACGTTCATGTGGCAAACACTCCGTATTCCTAACATGATTTATCCTTCATACCGTGTTCAAAACTGCGCTTGCACACCGACCTTGAAGCTCTCCGTGGTCGGATCCACAGGAGGTGTCACAGTCAGATTGACATCCACATTGTTGTGATGATATGAAGGGAAGAACAGAATAATGTCGAGGAGGTTGTAGACGTAGATGCTGGCGGCAAACAAGGCCCAGCGCCGCCGCGCCTCGTAACGATCATCAAGCTCGGATTGCGCGGCATTGAGTTGGCCGCGCAGAACCGGCTCTTGCACCTGATCGCTTCGGCCTTGTTGGTATGCGGCGGCCGCGGAGTTGAAATCATCCAAGGCTTCGTTATACTGCGCGCTCTGATAAAGCAGGGCGCCCAGCGAAATACACTGCGCCGAGGCGATAATGCCGCCTTTCAGACGTTGATCGGCGTAAGCCTGTCCCCAACCGGGAAAAAGCATGGAACGATAGAAACCTTTCAGGCGGGTTTTGGGAGAGAGCTTGATCGAGATCTTCTCGTTGCCTTTGCCGCTGAAGAAAAACTCCTTGGACCAGTTTTCGTAGCCGTACTTCGTCGCCCTGATTTTGTAGGGACCTTTGAGATAGTGCACGACGGTATAGGGGGCGCGCCCGGCCAGCCCATATTCGCCTTGCAGCGAAACCACGGCGCCCGAAGGCCGCGAAAGAATTTGTGTTCTGGCAGAAAGACCAGGGTCCGGCGCCGGCGTCGCAGGGGTCTGCGCATGCGCAAGGCCGGAGAAGCTGCCGAGGAGTAGCGTCAGAAAAAATTTTAGTGCTTGCTTCGCGAGCAGGCATTGCAGCCGCTGTCCTGCGAGGCACATGCTTCGCACCATAGTTAGAACCTCCATGCTCAATTATCCCGTTCTCAGCCTCTTGCCGCGGGCGCGGAGATCATGTGATTAGCCCTCAATCAGCCTTTTCCCGGCCGCGAATAATCATCCAAAGGGTTTTGAAAAGAATCATCACATCATACTTGAACGAGTGATTTTGGACGTAGATGAGATCGTAACGCAGCTTCTCGCGCACGTCGTCGATCGTCGCATCATAGCCACAATAAATCTGCGCAATGCCGGACATGCCGGGCTTGACTTCCAGCCGCTTGGCATAACCCGGAATTTGCTCCACGAGCTTGGGAATGATCTGCGGGCGTTCAGGCCGCGGACCGACCATGCTCATTTCACCCAACAAGACGTTCAAAAATTGCGGAATCTCGTCCACGTGTGTAAAGCGCAAAATGTTGCCGGAACGCGTAATGCGCGGATCGTTCTTCTGCGCCCACACGGCGCCGGAGCCTTTCTCCGCATCGCTGCGCATCGTGCGAAATTTGTAAACCGTAAAGGGCCGGCCGTACACATCCAGTTTGCGGCGCTCGCCGCGGCGCCGGTCGTGTTTGACGGCGAGCGACACGCTGCGCCGCTCGCGCCGGCGATGATTCAAGCCCACGCGTTGTTGCCCATAGAACACCGGCCCGGTGGAATCCAGCTTGATGAAGAGCGGCACCAGCAGAAACATAATAGACGTCATCATAAAACCCATCAGCGCCATGACGAAGTCGAAAGCTCTTTTCCCAAAGCGCTCCCACCAATTGATCCCGGAAAAAGGCGCGGTGATCTTCTTCACCAATTTTTCGGGCACCAGCAAAATTACCACGAGCGAGCTAAACAAGAACATCGGCGCCAAAACCCATTCCCCAACAATGCGTTGCCGCCATGAGGGCCGCGCGTTGGCGGCGCCAAAAGTATTGAACAATTTTGCGGGCTGCTTTGCGCCGGCAACATGGCCGTTCGATGGTATCATCTTGCCATAACGGCGATCGCTTACCTCGCGGTCAAAGGTCAGGGGAGCGCCATCCAACGCTGCGACTTTAAGAGGCCTCGGTGCCAAATTCTGCCCTACCAATTCAGATCCTTCCATCTAAATTACTCCGATTTCAAATTACTCCTGATCTTTGTTGCTTCCTTCAGACGGAGATGATCGTTTGCACTAAGAGCCCGCAACGCCGTTATCCCGGTTTAATCTCAAAATATAAATGCGCAAGCCCGGCAAACGCGAACGGCGCCGAGAGCGCATCCGAATGCTTTCGCCAAAACACGGACAGAGTCATTGCGTGAACTGTTCGAGCAGATCTCCCCTCACACTACTAGCGTCAGCCTTTTTTCTGCCATTCTGTGCAGCATTGCGACCCAGGGAGGATTTCTGCGGCTTCATGCGCTTAAAAGACTGTGCCGAGAACTGAAACTTGTTCAAGAGCGCGTATAAAGTATACCTGCTGATGCGAGCGGCGCGTGCAGCTTTGGAAATGTTACCGAAGTATTTCAGCATCTGTTGCCGTAAATATTCGTGCTCGAAAGCGTCGATCCAATGCTTCTTGGCTTCCAAAAAAGGCAGGGCAAAGACGTCGCCTTGCAGCTTCTTCACCACCTGTTCCGCGGACGAGGCCGGAGTCGTCGCCGTGCGCGCAAAGGCCAACACGGTGCGCGCGATCTCCGCCATGAGCAGCAGCGCGTGAATTTCCGCTCGCGTAATTCGCCGTGGAGAGCTAAACACCAGATCCAAACAACCATACTCGCCAACTTCCTCGTCACATTGCCAACTGAAGCGCAGTTTCGGTGTGGCGCTGTGAAATGCCGCTACGACGCTGCTGACCGTTTCAGCGGGCGGGGCGAAAGGCTCGGAGATTTTAGGCGCGTGCGTACTCGTGCCGCCGTTTACGTTTTGCGCAACAGCAACTTCATTCGAACGCGACAATGCCACGAGCACGAGGTCTCGCGCGACGCCGTTATCAGAGAAATTCGCTGCAGAGGCGGGCGCGGGGTTGCGGGGCAGTAGTGCGATGCGGCAATAGGCCGCACCAAATGCATGGCTGAGTTGTTGGCTAAGATGGATGGCCATCTCCTGCACACTGGCACAATTCAGAGACATAGAGCAGACCAAATCTCGGATGTGATTCTTGACAGTAAATTATCGTTAGATATATACAACCATGTCGAGGAATTGCGTATGCAATTGCACAGAGGAGAGAAAGTCGGAAGGAGAAGCGGGGCGCGGCCTCATATGACTGGGGGGAAACTGCGAAAAGTGTAGGAGAAAGCTGGCATTCAACTGCGACGCGAGCGGCTTTTCATTGAATGCTTTGTTGAAAGTGTAAGGAGGAACGGACAAGTACGCGCAGATGCCCTCACAGGAACCTTGCAGTGGCCTCCCAATATTCTTCGAGCCCATGCAGCTCGTGAGCAATAATGTCGTAGGTCATGAAGGGCAACCTCGCAGCGATCGCGAGGTTGCCCGGTTCCGCCCTCCTCCTCCTGTTACAATCTGAAGCCGAGCGAGAAACGGTGCGTTTCTCCTAAAATGCCGAATTCTTGAAACGCATAATCGATCATCAAATTATAGTTCGTAATCGGCAAATTCAAGCCGCCGCCGGCGGTGAAAGACTCTTCGTCATAATTGAATTTGTATCCGCCGCGCACAAAGACGCGATTCGCGAACATGTATTCCGCACCGAAATTGAGGCGCTCTTCCGCGTCCGTGGGATGATTGAAGTCCGCCGCGAGCAGCAATCCGCTCGACTCCGATTTGAGCAATTCATAAGAAAGGCCGACCCGGAAGTTGAGCGGCAACGGCCACGAGTTGACCAATAAATCCGCGGATTGCCCGATGTTGCCGCCGCGCGTGGGATCGGGATCGACGTTTCTTTGCGTGAGATCGCGACCACTCAACTTCATCTTGCCGCCGAAGTTCGTCATGGCCATGCCGATTTTGATGCCACTGATGCCGGTGTCGTACAAACTGCCGATGTCAATTGCGATCGCATTGGCGTGTGAGTTGTAAAGATTCTCTTGAATGTACTTGCCCGTGATGCCGACCGAGAAGCGATCGGACAACGCGCGGCTATAGGTCATGCCGAGGGCAAAACTGCTCGCGGACCACGTCGTGCCGATTTCGCCGTCGGGATCATCGAGCGTGGTGACGCCTTCTTCATCCATGCCTAGCACGGCCGCGCTGAAACCAAGGCGCCCGTTGCTCATGGGAATCACCAAGCCGGCGTACTCAAACGATACGTCCAGCAAATAGTCCATGTGCGTAAGATGCACCTCGAGATTTTGCAGATTGCCGATGCCCGCAGGATTCCAAAAGAGTGCGGAGGCATCGTTCGCAACCGCGGCGAAAGATTCGCCCATGGCGCTCGCACGACCGCCGACCGCCAATTTCAAGAATTGCGCCGCGCGCGTACCGTTGTTGTTGAAATTATCCGTCGGCGTGGCGAACTGCGCGAGAGCAAGCGTGGGAACGAGCACCAGCAGCATCGCCGTTGCCACGAAAGCTATATTCTTTTTCATCGTTCAATCTCCGTTGGCTTTTTCTTTTTCAATCCTCTTTGTTTCATCCTCATGAAGTTTGCCAATCAAGTT
>JABWAN010000055.1 GCA_013361015.1 Candidatus Zhuqueibacterota bacterium
CAGGCGACCTTCGGCAAGCAGAACGATGCTGCGTCCGTCGGGGAAGGTGAACTTGTCGACCTGCGGCTTGATCTCCGTGCGCTTGATGCCCGGGAATTTCTTCAGAGCATCGACCTGGATCTCTACGTCGAAGTGACCGATGTTACAGACGATCGAACCGTCTTTCATACGAGTCATGTGATCGATGGTGATGATGTCGCGGTTACCCGTCGTCGTCACGAAGATGTCGGCCTTATCGGCCCATTCGTCCATCGTATCAACCTGATAGCCTTCCATCGCCGCTTGAAGGGCGCAGATCGGATCAATCTCGGTCACGATGACGCGGCAGCCATACGAGCGAAGGCTCTGAGCCGAACCTTTACCCACGTCTCCGTATCCGGCGACGACGGCGACCTTACCGGCCAGCATGATGTCGGTGGCCCGCTTGATGCCGTCCGCCAGCGATTCACGACAGCCGTACAGGTTGTCAAACTTGCTCTTCGTGACCGAGTCGTTCACGTTGAAGGCCGGCACTTTGAGTTTGCCTTCTTTCAAACGCTTGTAGAGCGCACGCACGCCGGTGGTGGTTTCCTCAGAAATGCCTTTGATGCCGGGCAACAAATCCGGGCGCTTCTCATGCACCCAATGCGTGAGGTCGCCGCCGTCATCGAGGATCATGTTCGGGCCTTGACCGTTCTCGAATTTTAGCGTTTGATCGAGGCACCACCAGTACTCGTCTTCACTCTCGCCCTTCCACGCGAATACCGGAATGCCGGCCGCTGCAATAGCTGCCGCGGCTTGATCTTGCGTGGAGAAAATGTTGCATGAAGACCAACGCACTTGCGCGCCAAGTTTTACGAGCGTTTCAATGAGCACCGCAGTTTCAATGGTCATGTGCAGTGAGCCGGCAATACGCGCCCCCGCGAGCGGTTGTTTCGCGCCATATTCCTCCCGTAAGGCCATCAGGCCCGGCATTTCTTTTTCTGCCAATTCGATTTCTTTGCGGCCCCATTCGGCCAATTTGATATCCGCGACTTTGTAATCGTGAAGAGCGGAACCATTACCGGCGTTTTTGCCGTTCGGATTAACTTTCGTCGCAGAGGTGGTGACAACTTCGGTTTCGTACATGAGGCATCCTTTAGTTTTTGGTTGCTTGGATTAACAGCACTTTCATGGTTTCATGAGTGAGCACTTCGGTTTTTTGCACGGAAAAACCCGAAGCGGTGAGCCATTTGTTGAGATCGGATTTTTTGAAGCCCAGCCAAAGGTCGGCGTATTTCTCCCGCATCTCTGCAATGTTGTGTTCGAGCAAATCCGCGATGACGAACGTCCCGCCGCGCCGTAGGATACGATGCACTTCCGCGATTGCATTCGCGGGATTTGAAACGTGGTGCAAAACCATGCTTGCCATTGCGGCATCGACGGAACGATCGTGAATGGGCAAATGCTCCAATTCACCGAGGCGGAACTCGCAGCGCGGCGCAGCTTTGGCCGCTTGTTTCTGCACATAGTCAGCGGCAACTTTGAGCATGGTTTGCGAAGAGTCGAGGGCGATCACGTTTTTAAATCTTCCCAACAAAGCAGGCAGCAACAAACCTGCGCCCGAGCCGAGATCAACCACACTCTCCTTATCCGCGGGAAGATACGCCAACGCCGGTTCGCGATACGAGGCGCTGTCCAACACCTCGCGTTGCAAACACTCCCACTCCGGGCCGACGCGATCAAAATATTTCTGGCTGAGTGCGCGCCGCCGCTGTACGAGCGATTCGAGGTGCTGCAAATCCTTTTCGTAGAGCTGCGAGGCTTTCATGCTTTGCACGGCGATGCGTAAAAGCCCGGCGAGATCGGATTGCTCCTGCAAAGGTGCAAGGGCATAGTAAATCCAATTGCCCTCGCGGCGATTGGTAACGACGCCGCTGTCCGCAAGGATTTTAAGATGCCGTGAGATGCGCGACTGGCCCATGCGCAATATCTCGATCAGCTCATTGACATTGAAATCGCCCTGTGCGAGCACGGAGATGATGCGTAACCGGCTTTCGTCGGCAAGGGCTTTAAAAACGTGTAGCATTTCATGAATCGTTGTATAACCATATCAAGATTTATTGATATAATACTAGCGCCAAGATGAAAATGCAAAGGTTTTTTTCAAAATTTTGTGCTGCCGCGGACAAATGTCGTCGTGGCACCTCATCGGCATCCCAACCTTACAGTCTTGCTTCCTACACGCTGTTTGTCTGCCAAAACAAATGTGTAATGCGCAAAGAAAAATTTTTCCTCAACCGCCGCGCTTCCTTTCTGAAAAAATTGTTTCCCCTCGCCACAACACACGCCCGCGTAACCGCATTACTGCTTGATAAATTTGAGAAAGCTCGTACTCCCTAAGCCACTCGCTTCCAAGCTCAATTTGTCGGGCACGAGCCTTGCGAAAGCGTGAATTGCAATTGCCGACCTAAATCATCTCATGCTCTTCAGACCTAAGCTTGAAAGGACTTCACAATGTTTTCACGCTTGCTACGGACAGCAACGGTGTTGAGTTTGTTAATGGCTTCACAGGCATGGGCCCAACTCGATTTCGGGCCATACGTCCAGAACACGAACGAAAAGAAGGCCACGGTGATTTGGTATACCAAAACCTCCGAGGGCGGAACGCTGCGCTATGGCAGGCAAATGGGCCAGTGGGAGGGCACAATTGACGGCGGTACCGGCACGGTGCATCGCGCCATGGTTGAGAATCTGTTAGCGAATACCAAGTACTTCTATGAAATCGCTTCCGGTGCAAAGATTTACGCCACGGGCGCGCAGTTTTATTTTCGCACACATCCCAGGCCGGGAGCGCGCACGCCATTTCGCTTTATGGCCTTCGGCGATTTCGGTGACGGCTCGGAAACGCAAAAGGCAACCGCAGCGCAAATGCTGAAGGACGATGCGAAGCACAACTTTGCGTTGCTGTTGGGCGACATCATTTATAGCAGCGGCGAGCGCGCGAATTATTTGAGAGACTACTTTCCGGTTTATAAAGATCTCATCGGGCATCGCGCCTGGTGGCCGGTGCTGGGGAATCATGACATCAAAGCGAGCAAGGGTGCGGCGTATTTCGAGTTTTTCGAAACGCCCGCAAATAACCCAAGCGCGGTGGAAAATTACTATTCCTTCGATTATGCCAATGCGCACTTCATCGCCCTGGATGATGAATTGTTGTTCGACGGCGAAGACTTGCAAAAGCAAATGACTTGGGTGAAACAGGACGTGCAGGCCGCGAAGAAGCGCGGGCAACGTTGGTTAATTGCCATGTGGCACAAACCGCCGTACAGCGCCGGCACGCATAGCGACGACGAGGAGATCCAGGCGAATTTTGTACCGGTCCTCGAGGCCGAGGGCGTCGATTTGATTTTGAACGGCCATTCGCACGTTGCCGAACGCACGTTTCTACTCGCCAACCACAAGATCATCAATAATAGTCTTTCCAACTACCCCAAAAAGGGCTTTGAAACCGCCGCGATTTACGTGGTCGCTGGCTCGGGAGGAAAAACCGGGAGCATCGAGGAAAAACATGCCTTGATGGCCTTTCAATTGGGCAATGCCGCCGGTTATGAAAGCATCTATATTAACGGCGACACTTTGCGAGGAAGCTGGATTAAAAGCACCGGACAAAGCATGGATCAGTTTGTTATGATCAAAAACGGCAACAATCAAACCGACGTTCAAATTACGGAGAGCGAAACCCTTCCAGAGAATTTTGCGGCTCACTATCCCAATCCATTTCGTCTCAGCAATAGTGCGGACGAACCGCTTCACATTGCGTTTGAAATAACGAATCCGGCGCCGATCACCGCGGCGATTTATGATATTCTGGGCCGGACCGTGACACGATTGAGTGATGGTGAAATGTACGCCGCTGGCAGTCACACCTTACGATGGAACGGCCGAGACCTAAACGGCGCTTTGGCCTCGACCGGCGTCTATTTTTATCGTATTCAAGCCGGAACCCGAGTGCACTCCGCGAAAATCATGCTGGTGCAGTAGCTCGAACCTGTTCTCGCGATGCAACCCGCGTCGTTTCCTAAAAAGGAGCGGCGCGGGTTGTTTTATTTTGAAAACAGCGTCAGAAACCCGGAAAATTGCTTGACTTCGCTGCCACATGAGAGTATATTTTTTCACGACAACTAGTGCTCAAATCAGCATAATGGTTCAGCTAGAGAGAGGTGCTTCGTAATGAAAATCGCGCTTGATCCGGGACACGGCGGAATTTTTCCGGGCGCCATCGGCTTGGCTCCGTTCGAACTTCGCGAAAAGGATGTCACCCTGGCCATTTGCACGAAAATGAGTAATTTGTTGAAGAAGCAAGGCCACAAAGTGATTTTGACGCGCGAGCGCGACCTCAACTTGGACAACAATTTTACGAAAGACCTCCGTATGCGCGCCGCGCTAGCTATGCAAACCAAGTCCGATGTTTTTGTGAGTGTCCATTGCAACGCCTACTCCGATCCCAACCCCGAAGGTATCGAGACCTGGTATCGCGCGGAAAACAAACGTAGCGAAACGCTTGCACGCACAATTCAACAAGCCATGGCAGCCGCATTCTCGGATCATCTCAATCGTGGCGTCAAAGCCAAGGACCTTTTGATGTTTCGCCACCTGGAAATACCCGCGTGCCACATCGAAACGGAATATCTCACCAATCCCACCCAGCTTGAGTTTCTCGCCTCCGATTTTAATCAGGAAAAAATCGCGCAGGCCCTTACACAGGGCATCTTGAATTTCGCCGCACTGGCCTGATTTGCAGGAGCATGTGCGCCGAGATTTGTATTGACTTTAACGCACAATTATTTTATTGTGGCCGCGTTCAAACTCGAAAGAATTAGGAAGAATGAACTCGTTCTTTAAAATGTTTAAGTCATGTCCGCCACTGTCAAACCACCCTACTTCTCCCCTTGCAATCCCCAACTGCGGAGCTCGTTATGGCAACTAGGAGTGCTGATGAGCAACCAACGATCCTTATTGTTGACCGGGACTTCAAACAAGCGTTGGCCAGCAAAAACATGCTTGAGTCACAGGGATATCGCATTATGTGCACACATTCGGGGCGGGAGGCCTTAGAGTTGTGTGCGAAAGAAAGGATTGATCTGGTGGTAACGGAGTCCCTGCTTTCCGATATGCCGGGTTTGGACTTCATCGAAGCGCTCGCAGCCAGGCGCGAGAAGATTCCCATCGTGATGAATACAAATCATCCCGGAGACAGCCAGGACTTTCGCACATGGGCCGCGGATGCCATCGTGCACAAATCCTCTGGAACACGAGCCCTCTCAACCAAAGTGGCCAGCTTGCTGCAGCAGCGTTACATTCATTAGCCTAAGCCGAGTCTTGTATGCACCATGACAAAGTCGACGCGGTCGATATTCAAATCTTAAAAATTCTGCAGACGCACGGGCGTACGAAACGCAACGAACTGGCCGAGCAGGTGAAGCTTTCCATTCCCGCGGTAAGCGAACGGCTGCGCAAACTGGAAGAGCGCGGCATCATTCGCAGCTACAATACCGTGCTCGACGCGCGCAAGCTCGGTATCGGGTTAACCGCATTCATCTTTGTCACCACCGAGTCCTCTTCGCACTACAAGCAGGTCATTGAGAAAGCGCTCGCACATCCGGAGATTCTCGAATGTCATGCCGTGACCGGCGAGGGCTCCCACATTTTGAAGATTAAAACGCTTTCGACGGAGACGCTCGAAAAGTTGATATCTCATATTCAATCGTGGCCGGGTGTCGTCACCACCAGAACCAACGTGGTGCTTTCCAGCCCGAAAGAAGACACCGTGATTTCGCTGGCGCATTTGGAAGGGCCCCCGGCCTAGTCGCTTTGACTTCACGAAAATAAAAACGCCGAGGTACGATCATCGTATCTCGGCGTTTTTTCTTTCATCAAACTTCATTTAAAACTTCGCGTCGCATTCCAAGTGCGAATGTGCTCAACAATGTCGCGCGTGTCCGTGCCCGGCCCAAACACGCGGCTCACGCCCGTGCGTTCGAGCTCTTTCGCATCGTCCGGCGGAATCGTGCCGCCCGCGAGCACGAGCACGTCTTGCATTTCATTCTTCTTGAGCAAATCGAGCACGCGCGGCACCAGCGTCATGTGCGCGCCCGAGAGCAACGAAATGCCGATCACGTCCACGTCTTCCTGCAAAGCCGCCTCGGCGAGCATCTCCGGCGTTTGGTGCAAGCCGGAATAAATCACCTCAAAGCCCGCGTCGCGCAGCGCGCTGGCAATCACCTTCGCGCCGCGATCATGGCCGTCCAGCCCGACTTTGCCGACAAGTACACGAATTTTGCGTTGCATGAGTTATTGACTCCTCTTTCAATTCTTTTTGAGGGCCGATCACCTCCGCGGAAGAACCGGCCTCAACCATCCAACACTCCACAACTCCATCAATCCATTTTCTAAAACACCGGCTCCTCGCGCCACGTCCCATACACCTCTTTCATCGTGTTGATCATCTCGCCGATGGTGCAATACGCGCGGCTGCAATCGATCAATGCGGGCATCACATTGCGGCCGTCTTGCGCCGTGGCTTTGAGTTGCGCCAAGGCTTGACGCACGTTGGTTTGATTGCGCTCACTGCGCAGCTTCGCGAGATTTTTACTCTGTTCCTTCTCTACTTTGGGATCGATCTTCAAAATCGGAATTTCCAGTTTCTCCTCCCGCTCCGCATAAGCATTCACGCCCACAATGATTCTTTCTTTCTTCTCAAACTCTTCCTGATAACGCCTCGCCGCGGCCGCAATCTCGCGCTGAAAAAATCCCGCTGTGATCGCGGGAATCACGCCGCCGAGCGCATCGATTTTTTCGAAATACGCCTCGGCCTCTTGCTCCATTTGCGTCGTGAGATGTTCCACGAAGTACGAGCCGGCGAGCGGATCAACCGTATTCGTCACGCCGATCTCGTGCGCAATGATTTGTTGCGTGCGCAGCGCAATCTTCGCCGCGAACTCCGTGGGCAGCGCCCACGTTTCATCGAGCGAATTGGTGTGCAACGACTGCGTGCCGCCGAGCACGCCGGCGAGCGCTTCGAACGCGGTGCGCACAATGTTGTTCATGGGCTGCTGGCCGGTCAATGAACAGCCCGCGGTTTGCGTGTGAAAGCGCAGCTTCCACGAGCGCTCGTCTTTTGCGCCGTATTTGTCGCGCATGCGTCGCGCATAAATCCGTCGTGCCGCGCGGAACTTGGCAATCTCTTCGAAGAAATCGAGAGGTGAATTAAAAAAGAAGGAAAGCCGCGGGGCAAAGTCATCGACCGCCAAACCCGCTTTCTGCGCGGCTTCGATATAGGCAAAGCCGTCGGCCAGCGTGAATGCCAGCTCCTGCACCGCGGTGCTGCCCGCCTCGCGAATGTGATACCCGCTGATCGAAATCGTGTTCCACTCGGGCACGTACTTGGTGCAGTATTCAATCGTATCGACGACGAGTTTCATCGAAGGCTCGGGCGGAAAAATAAATTCCTTCTGCGCGATGTATTCTTTGAGAATGTCATTCTGCAATGTACCGCGCAGTTTGTGTTGCGGCACGCCCTGTTTCTCTCCTACGCAGATGTAAAAAGCGAGCAAGATGGCCGCGGGCGAATTGATGGTCATCGAAGTGCTCACTTTATCGAGCGGGATGCCATCGAACAAAACTTCCATGTCGCGCAGCGAAGAGATCGCAACACCGCACACGCCCACTTCGCCTTCGGAATGCGGATCGTCGGAATCGCGCCCCATGAGCGTGGGCAAGTCGAACGCAGTGGAGAGTCCGGTTTGGCCGTGTTCGAGCAGATATTTGAAGCGCGCGTTCGTATCCGCCGCACTGCCGAAGCCCGCGAACTGGCGCATCGTCCACAAGCGCCCGCGGTGCATGTTCGCATGAATGCCGCGCGTGTAAGGATACTCACCGGGCCAGCCAATGTCGCGCTTGAAATCGATGTGCTCGATATCTTCCGGCCCGTAAAGATCGTTGATCGGCACGCTTGAGGTGGTCACGAACTTCGCGGGCCGATCTTTGAATTCTGCGCGCGTTTCTTTCTGCCAGCGCTCGCGCTCGGCGCGAAGGGAGGTTGTTTTGTTCGACATGATTTGCTCCGCCAGTAGTGTTCAAGCTGAAATTCTGTTGCTGAGGTAGTTTTATGCTACAGCTTCCGCATAATCCGCCAGCGAAAAGGTAATCGCAGCGCGAATGGTTTGACTTTGACGAGCGATTTCTTCCAGCCGTTTATACACGGGCGCGTCAAAATAACGTTCGCCGCATTTCTTGCATGACCAGGTCGGCACGTTGTCTACGTAGATCGTCGTGCCTTTGAAATGAAATGGCACGCGGGAACGGCGAAGATCGACCTTGCCATTGCAAAATTCGCAGGTTTGCGCTCGAGTTGCAGTTCGGCTTTTTCTATTAGAAAAGTTCATCGTTGCAATTTCACGCTGCCAGAATCGGCCCCGAAGCCACCAGCTTTTTGCGCCGTGGATCAACCATCGCGGCAAAGCCTTCCAAAGTCCTCGACCCCAACAACTTCAGATCGCCTTTTTTCGCGAACACCACTTCATCAACTGTTTCAAATTCTTCCACTCTGATAATCGCATAGCCAATATCTCGCGTAATCGGCTGGCCGTTCGCCATGAGAAACGGCACGTCCTTTTTGCTGACTTGAACGCCAATCGTTTTCAAAATGTCTTCGGGGACCCAAGTATATTCCGCGCCGGTATCGACCATGAGGCGTTCGACGTTTGTAATGTTGCGCGGCTTGCGCACGTTCTCGATAATGCCGTCAACGTAAAGGATTCTCATATTGCCTCACTCTCGTGCTCTGGCTTGAAAACTTTTCATTAACTCTTCCGCGATACGATAAGGCGAAATGTTCGCGCTTGAAGAACCGTTTAAGCTTGATTGCAAAAGCGCTTCGGCGCGCTCATTCCAAAACTCTTGCTGCAAGCGCCGCGCGACGAGTTGGCGAATCATCTTCTCCAAACGATCTTTGCGCTTCGTTGCCAAGCGACTTTGTTGTTCATTAAAAGCGCGATGCGCGGCGATCTTTTCCCACAACTCTGCAACGCCGCTGCCTTTCGAAGCAATCGTCGCAACCACCGGCGGATTCCATTCCGCGTTCGGGCGCAGGTGCAGAATCGCTTGCAGCTCGCTCATCGCCCGGCTCGCGCCGTTACGGTCGGATTTGTTCATCACGAAAATGTCTGCAATCTCCATCAAGCCGGCTTTCATGGCTTGCACGGAGTCGCCGCTTTCGGGCACGAGCACAACGACGACGCTGTCCGCGGCTTCGACGATATCCAATTCAGATTGCCCCACGCCTACGGTTTCATAGATGACGATGTCTTTGCCGAACGCATCGAGCACATCCGCGGCCTCTTGCGCTTTTTGCGAAAGCCCGCCGAGCGAGCCGCGCGTGGCCATGCTGCGAATGAATACGCCCGCATCGGTTGCAATATCATTCATGCGCACGCGATCGCCGAGCAACGCGCCGCCAGTGAAAGGGCTTGTGGGATCGACCGCAATGATGCCGACCGTGAGTTGCTTGCGGCGCAGCAGCTTCGTCAATTCATCGACGAGCGACGACTTGCCCGCGCCCGGCGGGCCAGTGATGCCGATGCGATAGGCCCTGCCCGTCTTTGGATAGATCGCATCCAGCAGCTTGGGCGCGCTCGCGCTTTCGTTTTCCACCGCGGAAATAATTTTCGCCAACGCGCGGCGTGAGCCGGAAGAGAAAGTTTCTATGAGTGAATTAGGGGACATTGACGCCAACCGCTTTAATAAGGCACTGGTCAAGTGCGGCCATCATACTTTGACTCAACCGCCCGAGCTGGCGATGAATCAATGAACGATGCAACAGTGCGCGTTTGTGCGCTCGAATCACGGACGAAGTCTTGAGCCCCGTATCGATCAACTCGGCATCCGTTGGTTGTATGTACAAGTCTGTTGATAAAAGTTTTTCAGGAATCGTGCTTGTGATAAAAGCGCAGAGCACGTCTTCTAAAGCGCGAATCAAGCTGTCCGGTATCACGATAACCGTCGGTCGCAGTTTCTCACCCGATAGATCAGTAAAGGGGTAACGAGCCAACACGACGCTGCCGCGAGTTATGCTTTGTCCGGCCATACAACAGCCTCCCCGTCAGACTCCGAGTATAGATCTGGTTCAGCCGCCAACCAATCAAACCCTCCTCCACGTGTGACCCATTGCGCTAATTCCGGCGTCGAGATGTCGTCGGTCAAAATTTGTTCTGCCGAAATTTTTCGTCGCAAAAGCAAATACATCGCGAACCGTTCAAGCTCGGATTGCTCGTTTGCAGATAGAGCGGGTAGCAATTTCGTTAGACCGGGAGAAAGTGCTGTCATCTTTTTTGTGCCTCTAATGAAGTGCGTTGCAACTCCCATAGCTTCGCATACTTCGTGAAAACATATGCTGCCGAGAACGAAGCGAGCATCAAGCCCGCCAAGCCATCCATGAAACCTGTGCGCAAAACATACATGCGAAAGAAAAACCACAGCGGCCGAAAAAGCAAATCCCAAACATGAAAGCGCTTGCCCTTGCGCTGCATCTCTTCCGCGGCGAGTGAAGTGTAGCGATTGAATTTTTCGAAGTAGTGTTGAATATTGGGATCTGTGTAGTGCAAAAGGTGATGCCGCAAGCGCCCGATCTTGCCTTTGATTTGCACGGCCTCATGCACGGCCGCGCTGTCGAAGCCGCCATTCTCGCGGCGAAATAGTCGAAGCACGTATCCCGGGTACCACCCGCCGTGCATCATCCATTTCCCCAAAAAATTTGCGAGGCGCGGCATCTCGTACCCCGCGCATTGCGGCTGCTCCGAAAGCAGCGCACAAATCTCCTCGCGCAACTCGGGCGTGACGCGCTCATCGGCATCGATGGACAGCACCCATTCGCCGGTGCTTTGTGCGAGCGCAAAACTCTTTGCGTTCGCAAACCCCTCCCAACGGCGCACGAAAATCTTGTCCGTATATTCCCGCGCTATTTCCGAAGTGCCGTCTTCGCTTTCGGCATCGACCACGATGATTTCGTGCATCCAATTTAACGTGGCCAAACATGCGGGCAGATTGTGCGCCTCGTTTTTAGTGATGACAATCGCCGAAATATGCGGAGTCGCTTGCGCTTCGCTCAACTGTGCAGGCGTCTCTGTGAGGCTTTCATCTAACAATTCTAAACGGGTCATAGTTTTTAGTTAGGAGGTACGGTTTCGGAGCGAAATGAATGCGCGTGCGGTTGCGGCTGGCCTTCGGATAGTTGTCGAGCCAATTTCATCACGGCTTCGACAATCCACTCGGGCCGAAACTCCGTCACACAGATTGGGCCGTGCGGCTGGTCACAGATTTTTTTCCAGCACGGCGCGCACGGCAAGTCGCGAATAATTTTCACGCCGCGATCGTAAAGCTCGATTTCCGCCGCGCACGAAAGCCCGAACCAAGCGGCCACCTGTTTCTTCAAGCCGATGGCAATGTGCATGCCCAGCGAATCACCGCTTACGACAACATCCGCGAGATTTTCGAGAACGATGCCTTCGCGCAAACCCAAAGTCGTCGGCGTCGGGATCGCGTGGCCTTCGGTCAATTCCACAATGCGCTGATTGCGCTCCGTGTCTTCGCGTCCGCCCAGCAGAATAATTTTCGCCCCGGGCAATTCGCGCGCGAGCTGTTTGATCGCTTCCGCCTGTGCTTCGACTTCGAGCTTTTTCAGCGAAAAGAGTGCAGAGCAACCGGTGTTAAATCCGATCACCAAGCCGGCTTTTTCCAAACCGAGCTCTTTACGCCATTGCGCACATTTTCTCTGCTCGGCCTCAGTCAAATACAGAACATATTCATCGCGTCGATAATCCACCTCCCATGCTTCTGCGAGAATGTCATTGCCCGTGCGTTGATTCACGCGAAACTTGAAGTGATCATCCACGCCGAGGCGGAACCCATATTCTGCGCCGGCATTGAGCGGCACGATCGCGCCGTTGGCATTCAAACCGAAGCCGCGCTTGCTTTCCGCGTTGAGCGTGTTGATAAACGCTGCCGCCGGGCGGCTCTTGTCGGCATTGAGCGCGAACTCAAAACGTTGCTGCTGCAACACCATGTGGTTTTCGTCATTCCACTCCACAAGATGATCGATGAACGGATTGTGCTGCAGCAGCGGCACGGCATTGCTGCGCGTAATCCAGGTAATATGGCTGCTGGGATAAGTGCGCCGGATAGCAGGCAACAGCGCCGTGGTAGCCAACACGGTTCCAAGGGCATCGAGATTGATGATCAAAATGCGCACCCCCATGGGCACGCGCTCTTGACATCCTTCGCACAGCTTGAACGGCGCACACGGTTTGTAGCCGTTGAACAAGCGGCAGTCGGGAACCAAAGTTTTGGGTTGATAAATGGGCTTCATGCGTCCTTTTTTCAACGAGCGAACTTAAAGATTAGGGGTTTGAAGTGCAAGCGAAAACTCGGCAAGTAGGGAGGACTTCACGGCTTTTCATGTCATTTCATAAAAAATCATTGCTTCCCAAAGGCGACGCATGTATTCTTCGGGAAAGAGTTTGATCATCAACATATCTCAATACAAGATGAATGATCTGCATTGCATTTCCCTACCGACGCCCTTTCCCGTCGGTCCCGTAAATGTTTATTTGGCGCTCGGCGAGCCTTTGACGTTAATCGATACCGGCCCCAAAGATGGCGCCACACGTCGTGCACTGGACGCAGGTCTGCGCGCGCACGGCG
>JABWAN010001054.1 GCA_013361015.1 Candidatus Zhuqueibacterota bacterium
GGGTAGAATTCAAACCATGGTCTGGCCCAAAAGATGACATGAAAGTCGCTGTGGAGTATGCCATTTGTTTTGCGAATGCCGAAGGTGGAATTATTGTATTTGGTGTTGCGGATAAGACGCGCGGACGAACTGCTGCTGTCCATGGAGCGCAGGGGTACGACCTTGATGTGTGGCGGCGTGGTATCTATGCTGCAACTGCTCCGAATTTGAGTACAGAGGTAGAAGAGCTGGTCGTTCCCGAGGGGACGAAGAAGCTGCTCGTCGTTCGCGTGCCGAAAGGCACTTCACCACCGTATGGAACTACGCAAGGCTTGTACAAAATACGCGTGGGCAAGAATCGCATGCCGTTGAATCCTGCCAATTTTGCAAAGGTCCAGATTAGTACGGGAGTGTTAGATTGGAGCGGCCAAATTGCAGAAGGCGTTGCCTTGTCAGATCTGGATGCAGTGGAAATTGCAAGAGCGCGAAATATTCTTAGGCGTATCAATCCGGAATCGGAACTGCTCAAATTGGAAGACGGGGCGTTTCTTGTCGGACTTGGTGCTGTACGCAACGGGAAAGTGACGCATACGGGCTTATTGTTGTTTGGCCGCGAGCAGGTATTAGTAGATTTATGCCCTCAGCATCAAGTGCACTACGTGCATCAAGTCTCGGACACATTGATTGCACGAAACGATTCATATCGCTTCGGTTTATTGAACATCTTGGAGCGCATCGAACAGGCCTTTACGGGCCCGGCGAATCCGGAACAGGAGTTGTCAATTGGGCTCTTCAAGTTGAGAATTCCTGCGTTTCCCTTAGAAGTCGTCCGAGAAGCAACCTTGAATGCATTAACTCATCGTGATTATTCTGATCCGAATGAAGTTTTAATCCGCCATTCCGACAAGACACTGGTTGTTTCAAGCCCGGGCGGCTTCATGGGAGACATAACGCCTCAGAATATTTTACGTCATGAACCGATCAGCCGCAATCGCACGCTTGCCGAAGCTTTTGAAAAGTTGCGTTTAGTGGAGCGGGCGGGAATCGGTCGGCGGCGTATTTTCATACCGATGTTGTCTTATGGCAAGCAAATGCCCCAATATGAAACTGATGGATTACGAGTTATTCTTCGAATTTTTGACGGGGGGTATGATCAACGGATGGCAGCGTTAGTGGCCAAATGGAAGAAACAAGGCACTGACATTGATCTTGATGCTTTACTCATTCTCTCGTTTTTGCGAGAACATCATTCGATTGACACTTCCGCGGCGTCCGGCTTGTTGCAATTACCTCGCGAAGCAACTCGTGCGGTGTTGGATCAATTGGCGCAGCCGCGAACCGGAATTCTAGAACGTCGTGGGAAGACCAAAGCCGCCTCATACTATTTAACCAAAGGCGTTGCGAAAGACTTGTTGGGCAAGGCAGCATATACGAAAGCCAAAGGCCTTGCGCCGATCCGCTATGCTGAGATGGTCAAAGCCTTTCTTAACGATCATGGTTCGATCACTCCACATGAATGCCGCGAGTTGTTGGGGCTGGGAGAATCGCCAACTGCCAGAGTGGAAGTATCCCGCTATTTAAAAAAATGGTCGAGCGAAGCAGGTTTTATGCGGCGCGAGGGAGCACCACCCAAAGTCCGGTATTACTTGCGAGAAGGGCATCATCAGGACTAGGTGGGTGTTAGCAGATGTGGTTCAAATGACTGCTGATTAAAACTGGGAGACGCAAAAGCAGAAATGATAATGCCATAAGTGTTAGCAATATGTTAGCAGAAATCCTACTCCCGCTGCATGCGCAGCGCTTGCAGCAATCCTTCCATGTCTGCCGGCAATGCGCTTTTGAATGACAGCATCTCTCCCGTTGCCGGATGCACGAATCCCAATGTGTGTGCGTGCAATGCCTGCCGATGAAAATTTTCCAACAGCTCGACAATGAAGCGCGTGTCGGCGACATTTAAGCCTTGCAATTGGCCTTTGCGGCCTTCGTAAGTGGGATCACCGAACACGGGATGCCCGCGATGCGCCAGGTGCACGCGGATTTGATGCATGCGCCCGGTTTCCAAGTGCACGCGAATGAGCGCATGCAAACGAAATTTCTCCGCCACTTCATAATGCGTCACCGCCCACTTGCCCTCTTCTTTTTTACTCACCACAATTTTGCGGCGATCTTTCGTGCTGCGCGTCAAGAAGCTTGAGATCGTATCGCGTTTGGGTTTGGGGATGCCGCACACCACCGCGAGATATTCGCGCTGCGTGGTCTTGGCTTTGAATTGCTCGGACAGCGCTGCGTGCGTGCGCTCATCGCGCGCTACG
>JABWAN010000056.1 GCA_013361015.1 Candidatus Zhuqueibacterota bacterium
ATTCAAAGAACACAAAAACAAAACTACGCCGCATATCGTTCGCACCGCAAACGCCGCCGACAAAAATCACGGTTACCGACTTAACGTTGTAGTACTAGAAATAATATTGGCAAACGCCCCAGAACTATCCGAAGTGTTTCCCAAGTCAACGATTGTAAAGCCTATTCTAAAATGAATGATTTGCTTTCCCAAAGCATCACTCTAAAAGTCCAATGCTATGATAGACCAGCCAGTCACAATTGCAAAAAACGATATTGCATTGAACATTACTGAGAGATAAAAACCTATTTTATGGAATCCAAGAGCCCAGAAATCACAGCGCAATTCTTAATAGCGGAATTCAATGCGCTTCAGGAGCGCGCTAAAAATTTTGAGGAGATCAAAGCGAATCGAGTGAATTTTTACCTACTCGTTGTCGCCGCTATTGGAGCAATTTTTTCTACCGCTACTCAGGCATTTGATCTGTTCCAAAAATACTTTTCTGAAAGCATCGTTTTGACGGCGGCGGTGCTGCTTTTGTTAGGTGTATCAACGCTTAAAGACTCGGTAGATTATTCAGGTGCAATAGTTATCTTTTTTCGGCGTGCGGGACGTATTCGACGATGGTTCGCCGACTTTGATCAAAGCATTGCACCCTATCTTGCATTTCAACCGGCGGATGATCGCCCAACCTTTAGCGTACCATACTCCCTATCCGCATGGCGAGGTGCTGAAACGGTGATTATACTTTTCAACGTTATTTCTTCTACAGCCATTGTGGCTTGTGGCGTCTTAAAAATTACCCGATTCAATCCATTTTTCGCTTCAATAATTTTGATCGTCTTTGCAATAATGATGTGGTTTTTGCAGACTTTTTATGTGTATAGAAAAATGCACAAAGCGCAAGAGGCTGAGTCGGGACTAAAAAGGATTCACTTTCCTTACAAAGACTACTCAGAAAAGATTGCACAGAATGACAAGGGCAAAATTCAAGAAGAACCGCAGGCCTCATAATTTTTTTCTCTGTCATTCGAAGAATCTTCTCGTGATTTGGAATTCACTCCAAACTCTCAAAAAGATTCCGTGAAAGGGGAAACCCGGTAAGGACTATCGAAGAGAGGAAAGGGATAAAACTTGTGAAATGGAAAAGCCATGCTCCACTATCTATTTATTTGCACTCTGCGAGCAACCTAAAATAATCGTCGTTGCTCATGTTTGCCGTTCGCATGTTGCGTTTGATAATGTCCAAGCCTACTTCTTTGTAAGTCGGTATGATCACAGGCCGCTTGATGCCGTCTTTGTGATAGCAGCGGTGGCTTGTGCCTTCGTGCCGTGAGAGCACGAAGCCAAACTTCAGAAAGATGCATTCCAGCGTTTTCCAATGGATCGGCTTTATGCTTGGCATGCAACGGGTTTAATGCTTGAGGTGGAAAGCAGGTAGAGGGGAATGTCCATGATGTTTTTCGATTTTTTTAATCTGGCCGGCCGTCGCGTCGTGGTTTGATACTCCATGAGACCGCACTCGCGCAAAACTTCGTCAATCGTATTTCTTTCAATACACGACATGAAGAACAAAGAAACGGCCTCGATCAAATTCTCCTTAGCCTTCTTTTCGGTTCGACCTTGACTGACAACATCCAACAGCGGGCAAGACGAGATATACCACTTGCCTTTTTTCGCAATCTCAAATGGCAGCTTTGCGCTAATAGTGACGATAGCAGAAGTCATGATCGTGCTTTTCCTTTGTGAACGCTTGGGGTACATGAATCTGAACAAGATATTTCTGCGCGCAATATAAAAAAGAAAGGCTGTGCCTCCAATGGAAAAAATCCTCACCGAAGCCCTCACTTTCGACGACGTGCTGCTCGTGCCGCAGCATTCGCAGGTTTTGCCGCGCGAGGTGGAGCTTACCACGCGCTTGACGCGCCGCATTCACCTCAACATTCCGCTCGTGAGCGCGGCGATGGACACCGTGACCGAAGCGAGCCTTGCCATTGCGATGGCGCGGCACGGCGGACTCGGCATTATTCACAAAAACATGTCCATCGAACGCCAAGCGAGCGAAGTCGACAACGTTAAACGCTCGGAAAGCGGCATGATCGACAATCCTATCACGCTCGCCTCGCATCAAACCGTGGACGAGGCGCTCGTGCTCATGCGGCGCTATCGTATCTCCGGCATTCCGGTGGTGGACGGCGAAAAGCTCGTGGGCATTCTCACCAATCGCGATTTGCGTTTCGAGATCGACGGCAACCAGCGTGTGGCCGAAGTGATGACCAAAGAAAATCTCATCACCGCGCCGGTGGGCACCACGCTGGAAGAGGCCGAACGCCGCTTGCAAACGCATCGCATCGAAAAGCTGCTCATCGTAGATGAACGCGGCCGGCTCAAAGGCCTCATCACCGTGAAAGATATTCAAAAGAAAAAAATGTTTCCCGACGCGGCGAAAGACGAGCGCGGCCGTTTGCGTGTGGGCGCGGCGGTCGGCGTGGCGCACGATACGCACGAACGCGCCGCGGCATTGGTGCAAGCACAAGTGGATGTGCTCGCGGTGGACACGGCCCACGGCCATTCCGAAGGCGTGCTGCGCACCGTGCGTGAGTTGCGCACGACGTATCCGAATCTCGATATTGTCGCGGGCAACGTGGCCACGGAAGAAGGCGCGCTCGCGCTCATCAAAGCCGGCGTGGATGCAGTGAAGGTCGGCATTGGGCCTGGCTCGATTTGCACCACGCGCATCGTGGCCGGTGTGGGCGTGCCGCAAATCACCGCGATTATGGATTGCTTCCGCGCGTGCAAGAAGCATGACATTCCGATCATTGCGGACGGCGGCATCAAACAAACCGGCGATATTCCGAAGGCGATTGTGGCGGGCGCGGACACGGTGATGATCGGCAGCATGTTCGCGGGCACGGAAGAAAGTCCCGGCGAGACGATTTATTTGGAAGGCCGCAGTTTCAAATCATACCGCGCGATGGGTTCGCTTGCGGCGATGAAGAGCGGCAGCGGCGACCGCTATTTTCAAGAAGGCGAGACGAACACGAAGAAGCTCGTGCCTGAAGGCATTGAGGGCCGCGTGCCGTATCGCGGCAAACTCGGCGACGTGGTGTTGCAAATGGTCGGCGGCTTGCGCGCGGCCATGGGTTATCTCGGTGCGCCCGCGATTCGCGATTTGCAGGAGAAGGGGCAGTTTGTGAAGATCACTTCCGCGGGCTTGCGCGAGAGCCATCCGCATGATGTGATCATCACGCAAGAAGCGCCGAACTACAAGGTGTGAGGCAAGGAGCCAAAAAAGACAAGGATCCAAGGAGTCAAAGGGCTTTATAAAACAAAACGGGCATCGCGACACTCAGTGATTGAGCGCCGGGATGCCCGTTATGTTTTGAGCGGTGAAGATTAAGCTGCGACAGTTGCCGGAAGCTTGTTCGCAAAACGCGCCAAGCGCGATTTTTGATTCGCGGCTTTGTTGCGGTGAATGACGCCCTTGCCCGCCATTTTATCCAAAACCGAAGTCACGTCCTTCAACAAAACTTTTGCGTCGGCTTGAGTTGGGGCCGCGAGCACCTTTTTGGTCATCGTTTTGAGGGCCGAACGCTCTTGACGATTCTTGGCCGTGCGCTTCTTGGCTTGGCGCATACGCTTGATTGCAGATTGATGGGTTGCCATGTTTTTCCTTTTCTGAGGGTTTATTTTGACGGCGGGCAATATAAGCAACCGACGGAAGGATTGTCAAGGGGGAAATTCGGGTCGCAGTATTGCCGCAGTTATCGGTGGAAACTTTAGCTCGGCTACTTCTGAAGGGCTCGGAAGTTTATGGCAAGCCTAGGTTGGACTTTTATGTTTTGTCGCTGCCTTACCGAGGGTTCTTCTCCGCTTGTTTACCGAGGGGGCTAGTTCACCTAGCAGACACAAGCCGGAACCAAAAAGATCGGGCCACGGAATCACACGGAAGAGCGCGGAATTTGTTCGCTGTCAAAAATAAGTTCTTTCCGTGAGTTTCCGTGTAATTCTGTGGCTAATTTTTTTGCACTGAATTTATCTCTTAGATATTAAAGCGCTGCGCGGGCCTCAAAAAGCAGAAGCCAACATTCTCATGAAGATCGACGAGCACTCGCAAGCACACCACGGCGTTCATGCTCCCGGCTCCAAGTCACCTCGCGCGCAGAGGCCACCGAGGTAAACAAGCAGAGAAGAACCCTCGGTGCAGCAGCGACAAAACAAAAAGCCGAACCTAGTATTGTGCGATAACCTCGGGACTTGATAGAAATAACTGCGCGACTTCCTTCACCAATAACTGAAGTATTCCACGAATGCCGCTGGTTATGAGCCAGAGAACGCAGTGTGCTGGAAGAATCCCTTGCCTTTGCGGCAAAATTTTTTATTTTGGCAATCCATTGTCCCTTCGATAGAAATCCCAGCGCGAGTGTGAATATGTATCGTGACCCCGAGTTGATTACGACTCCGCCCACTACCGCAGTGATCGTCGGCAAGAGCATGCCTCGCAAAGAAGGTCTTGCCAAAGTGAAAGGCGAGGCCAAGTATGTTGACGATCTTTCCTTCCCTGAAATGCTCTTCGGCAAAACCATTCGCAGCACCATCGCGCGCGGCACAGTCACGAGTATCACTTTCGATCCGACATTTGATTGGAGTTCGGTCGTCGTCGCCGATTATCGCGATATTCCCGGCCGCAACGTGGTGCTGCTGATCGAAGACGATCAACCCCTGCTTGTGGAAAAGGAAGTGCAGCATCACGACGAGCCGATTCTTTTGCTTGCGTGCCAAGATCGCGAAGTGCTCGAAGCAGCATGCCGGCATATTCACATTTCTTATGAAGAAAAACCGCCGGTGCTCTCGCCCGAACAAGCCATTGCCGCGGGCGAAGAGCGCAACGCGAGCATGATCATTCACAAGACCGACAACGTCATCAAAAGCTTTTTAATTCAACGCGGCGAGTTGGAAGCCGGTTTTGCGCAAAGTGAAGTGCTGGTTGAAGGCACGTATCGCACCGGCTTGCAGGAACATGTTTATATCGAACCCCAAGGCATGATTGCGATTCCCGGCTCGGACGGTTCGATCATCGTGCAAGGTTCGATGCAATGTCCGTATTATGTGCACAAAGCGCTCAAAGTTTTATTCGATCTGCCCGACGACAAAGTGATCGTGGTTCAAACCGTAACCGGCGGCGGTTTTGGCGGCAAAGAAGAGTATCCGAACCTGATTGCAGGCCACGCGGCATTGCTCGCGCGCAAAGCGGGCAAGCCGGTGAAAATTGTTTATGATCGCGCCGAGGACATCGCAGCCACGACAAAACGCCATGCCGCGGTCGTGCATCACAAAACCGGCGTGACGCGCGACGGCAAATTGCTTGCGGCAGACATTGACGTCATCATGGACGGCGGCGCGTACGCGACACTGAGTGCGGTGGTGCTTTCGCGCGGCGCGATTCATGCGCTCGGGCCATACAATTGTCCGAACGTTCGTATTCGCGCACGCGTGATGGCGACGAACACGCCGCCCGCGGGCGCGTTTCGCGGTTTCGGCGCGCCGCAAACTTGCTTTGCGTATGAAATGCAAATGAACAAAATCGCGCAAGTGCTGGGCATTTCGCCGCTGGAAATTCGCCGCAAAAATCTCGTGCGTGAAGGCGACGTCACTGCGACGGGACAAGCGCTCAATCTCAGCGTGAGCGCGGAGCAAGTTTTAGAGGCCGCAGTGCATGGCTCAAACTATGTCGCGGACTATCAACGTGCGCAGCAACAGAACGGTTCGCACAAACGTTTCGGCGTCGGACTCTCGCTCTTCTTTCACGGCGCAGGTTTCACGGGCAGCGGCGAGCGGCGTTTGCCGACGCGCGCCGGTATCGAATTGACGCATGCAGGCAAAGTGCGCGTGCTCACGAGTTCGATTGAAATGGGGCAAGGCACGGAGACGATTTTTTGCCAACTCGCTGCAGAAGCGCTCGGCGTGAATTATGAGGACGTCGAGTTTGCGCAACCGAACACCGCACACGTGCCGGATAGCGGCCCGACAGTGGCTTCGCGCACGTGCATGGTCGTTGGCAAGGCTTTACAAGACGCGGTGCGTGCAATGAAGCGCAAGCTCGAGACCTTTGCACGCGAACAATGGTCCGGCAGTGACGCTGAGATTCGATTTGGAAAACTGTGGGTGAAGCAACGCGAGGCGGCAAGCTTTGCAGAGTTGGCGCTGGCGTATCTTGCCCAACACGGTGAAGCGAGAGAGCTGCACGGCTACAAATTGCCGGACGAGATTCAATGGGACGACAATACTTACACGGGCGATGCCTATCCCGTTTTCGGTTGGGCCGCAGACGTCGCCAAAGTCGAAGTTGATATGGACACGTTTGAGATAAAAGTGCTCGCATGTGTTTCCGCGGTGGATTGCGGCAAAGCGCTCAATCCGGTTTTGCTGGAGGGGCAGATCGAAGGCGGAACGTTGCAGGCCGTCGGACACGCGACGATCGAAGAAGTGGTGGTGCAAAATGGCAAGGTCTTGAACAACCGCATGACCAATTGCATCATTCCGACCTCGCTCGATGCGCCGGAGATGCGCGTGTTGTTGATCGAGAATCCGTATCCCTATGGCCCGCACGGCGCAAAAGGCATCGGCGAATTACCTATGGATGGCGGCGCTGCCGCGGTGGCGGCGGCAGTGTGGAACGCGACCGGCATCTTTTCACCCGAAGTGCCGCTCACGCCGGAGAAATTGCAATTGGCGAGCAGCATGGAGAACGAGTGAATCAAACCTGAATTGAGTGCATTCCTTCGTATGGCGATCCCACTGAAAGTCAACGGTAAAGAATATGAACTCAACGCGCCGCCGATGAAGCGGCTTCTCGACGTGCTGCGCGAAGATCTGCATTTAACCGGCACGAAAGAAGGCTGCGGCGAGGGCGAGTGCGGCTCGTGTTCGGTGCTGCTCGAGGGCGAAGTCGTCAACTCATGCCTTGTGCCGATTTGCCAAGCCGAAGACGTGAGCATTGTTACTATCGAAGGTTTGGCGCAAGACGGCCGCTTGAGCGCCGTGCAGCAGGCTTTCATTGAACACGGCGGCGCGCAATGCGGAATTTGCACGCCGGGCATGTTGCTCGCCGCCACGGCTTTGCTGAATCAGAATCCGCATCCCTCACGAGACGAGATCAAAGCAGCGATTGCCGGCAATCTTTGCCGTTGCACTGGTTACATGAAAATCTTCGAAGCGATTGCGGCAGCCAGTCGATTGGAATAATGGCGTGATGGATTGGGGATTGATGGGCTGCGAGTTTTAACGGGTCAAACGTTATTTGCGGCCAGGACAATCATATGATCTCAAACATTACAGTACAAACTCCCCGCACGTTGCACGAGGCCTACGAACTTCTGCAAAAGCAGCAAGGCCACATTAAAATTCTGGCCGGTGGCACGGATTTGATGGTGACACTCAACGCCCGCGTTGAAGTTCATCCCGCCTATTTGAACATTTGGCCGCTGCGCGAACTGCGCGGCATCTCGGAAGTGGGGAATGTTATTCGCATTGGTGCGTTGACGACTTACACACAAATCATTCGCGCCTCGCTCGTGCAGCAGCACGCGCGCATACTCATCGAGGCTGCAAAGTCCGTCGGCGCGGCGCAGATTCAAAATCGCGGCACGATGGGTGGAAACATTGTGAATGCTTCCCCGGCCGGCGATACGTTGCCCGTGTTGGCCGTGCTCGAGGCGGAGTTGGAAATCGGCAGCGTGCGCGGCATTCGCAAAATCCCCTTCAGTCAATTCTATACCGGCTATCGCAAAACCGTGCTCGCGGCAGAGGAGTTGTTGCTCGCGGTGCATGTGCCCAAGCCGCATGCAAACGACTGGCAATACTTTCGCAAAGTCGGCACGCGGCAAGCGCAAGCCATTTCCAAAGTGGTGCTGGCGCTGTTCGCGCGCGTTGATGCAGCCAAGCGAATCGAAGCTATGCGCATCGCCTACGGCAGCGTTGCGCCGACGGTGATGCGCACGTCCCAAACTGAAAGCTTGCTCAATGGACAAGTTCTCTCCGAAGTGCTCATCCAACAAGCGCAGCAACAAGTGATGAGAGAAGTGCAACCCATTTCCGACGTGCGCTCGACCGCCGAGTACCGCCGCTTAATCTCGGGTAACATTCTAGCCCGAAGCTTGTATGAGCTGCTTGCAAGCACGCTGCCGTGATACCGCCCTTACTCCTTCCCTGTTTGGACAAAAATTTCAAAACTCGGCTTTGCGTTTTGGGTGAGGATTTTTATATTGACGAAAGCGCAGGCCAACTTTCATTCCCTTATTAATGACAACGCGCGACGCGATCTCGTCGCCAAACGGACATGAGCAATTCCAAGCCGTCATCAACGAGCGTAAATCTTGCGTCAAACAACCCGCTTAACAACTGTGAGATTCCATCACGCAAGGAGGCTGTGAGATGAATGAAAGCCGTCAGGGCTACTACCATCACCCCACGGTGCAGGGCGAGCAGGTAGTATTTATCAGTGAAGACGACTTGTGGAGCGTAACCCTCGGCGGCGGCATTCCGCGAAGATTGACTAGCAACCTCGGCGCGGTCAGCTCGCCGCGCCTCTCGCCCGACGGCCGCTGGCTGGCATTCTGCGGCCGCGAAGAGGGCCAGCCCGACGTTTACGTCATGCCCGCGGAAGGCGGCGAAATGCAACGACTGACTTATCTCGGCACGGTCGCGCGGATTGCCGCGTGGACGCCCGATAGTCAAAGCGTGCTCTTTCTTAGCACACATCGCAACCCCAATCCTCTCGATCAACCACTCGTTTATCGCGTTACCCTTGCAGGCGAATATCCGCAAAGCTTCCTCAATTGCCCCACGCGCAATCTTTCCCTTCAGCCGAACGGCTCCGGTTTGGTATTGGGCCGCAACAACGACGATAATGCGCGCTGGAAGCGCTATCGCGGCGGCACGTGCGGCGAAATTTGGATCGACCGCAACGGCGAGCGCCAGTTTGAAAAGTTACATTTGCCGCAGGGCAATCCCAACGGGCCAATGTGGATCGGCGAGCGCATTTATTTCGTGTCGGATCATGATGGCATCGGCAACATATATTCCTGCACGCTCAGCGGCGAAGATTTGCGGGCCGAAACCAGACATCGCGAGTTTTATGCACGGCACGCAAGCACGGACGGCAAGACCATTGTTTACCAAATGGGCGGTGATATTTGCGCGCTGGAGGCAGCCAGTAGCCGTGATCGCCGCATCGCCGTGCATTGGCGCAGCCCGCGCGTACAAACGCAACGCCGGTTTTCCACGGCCACGCGCCATTTGGACAATTATCATCTGCATCCCAAAGGCCATGCGATTGCGCTCACTTCGCGCGGCAAAATTTTCAGCATGGCACATTGGGAAGGCGCCGTGGTGCAATATGGCGTGCGCGAAGGCGCGCGTCACCGGCTCGTGCACTGGCTGCACGACGGCAAACATCTGCTCGCAGTGAGCGATCAAGACAACGGCGAAGAAAAATTCGCGGTCTTCAGCGGCGAGCCCGAAGTGGAGCCCGAACGCGTTTTCAGCGTACCGCCGGGAAGAATTCAAACGCTCGCCACCTCCCCCACGGCTGCGCTGGCAGTGTGGACCACGAGCCGCCTCGAATTGTGGAGCATGAATTTGGAAAACGGCGAAAGCCGCCGGCTCGATTACAACGAATTCGCCGAAATTGCCGGCGTCACTTTTTCTCCGGACGGCCAATGGCTTGCCTATCGCAAAAGGGCTTCCACGGCCCAAAGCGCGATCTTTCTCTGCGCACTGCAAACCGGCGAAGTGCATCGCATTACGGAGCCGGTATTGTATGACATGCAGCCGCACTTCGATCCCGATGGCCGCTATTTGTATTTTATTTCCGCGCGTGTGCTCAATCCCTACAGCGACTTGATTCAATTTGCCGTGGGTTTTCCCGGCCCAACGAAACCGTATCTCATCACTTTGCGCAAAGAGCTGCAGAATCCTTTCCTTCCGTTGCCCGCGGCCCCGGGCGAAGAAAGCACGGCCTCGAAAAACGGCCACGGCAACGGCGTTTCCACCGCCGAGAAGGCTGCGGAAAACGGCAATGAAGAAAAGACGGAGGCCAAGGAAAAGAATCCCGAGCCGCTGCGCATTGATTTAGAGGGCATTCAAGATCGCATCCTCGAGTTTCCGGTGAAGGAGGGCATCTATCGCCAAATCCTGGGCATCAAAGATAAAGTCGTGTTCACGTCCTTCCCCATGCGCGGGCGCGCGGATTTGGGCGATACTTCGGCGTGGGATGAAGAAGACGAACGCGGCACCCTTTGGGTGTATGACTTCATCAATCAAAAACTGGAAACACTCGTCAGTGACGTGAACAGCATACAAGTTGCCAACGGCGGCAAAACGCTCAGCTATCGTTGCGGGCGGCGCATACGCGTTTTGAAAGCCGGTGAAAAGCCCGCGGAGAGCAGCGAAGCCGCCACGCGCAAAACCGGCTGGCTCGAGCTCGGGCGTGTGAAATATGCGTTCGATCCGCGCGCGGAATGGCGGCAGATGTTTCGCGAAGCGTGGCGCTTGCAACGCGAGTTTTTTTGGAATGAACACATGTCCGGCGTGGATTGGCAAAAAGTGTATGCCCGCTATTTCCCTTTGCTTGAGCGCGTGGCCACCCGCTCGGAATTTTCCGACTTGATTTGGGAGATGCAAGGCGAGCTGGGAACTTCGCATGCCTACGAGCTCGGCGGCGATTATCGCTACACGCCCTATTATTCCATCGGCCGCCTCGGCGCGGATTTGGATTTCGAGGCCGCCTCGCAGCGTTACACGTTCGCGAAAATATATCGCGGCGACGTGTGGATGAAAGATTGTTCCTCGCCGCTATGCACACCGGGTTTGAATATCAATGAAGGCGACCTTTTGCTCGCCATCGGCGGCGTGCGCCTGAGCGCGACCCTCACCCCGGGGCAACTGCTCGCCAATCAAGCCGGGCAGGAAGTGGTGCTCACCGTGCAAGCGCCCAACGAGAGCGCGCCGCGGCACGTCATCATCAAAACCCTCGGCTCGGAATACTGGCTGCGCTACCGTGAATGGGTGGAACGCAACCGCAAGCGCGTGGAAGAAGCAACTGCCGGCCGCGTGGGCTATTTGCATATTCCCGACATGAGCACGCGCGGCTTGATCGAGTTTCATCGCTACTACCTCGGCCAAACCAACAAACCCGGCTTGATCGTGGATGTGCGCTACAACGGCGGCGGCAACGTTTCTTTCATGCTGTTGGAGAAACTCATTCGCCGGCCATTGGGCTACGATGTGAAGCGCTGGGGCGCGCCCGTGCCATATCCGCAAAACTCGTTGCGCGGCCCGGTGGTGGCGATTACGAACGAGTTTGCGGGTTCCGACGGCGACATCTTTTGCCACAGCTTCAAGCTCATGAAAGTCGGGCCGCTCATTGGCAAACGCACGTGGGGCGGCGTCATCGGCATTGACAATCGTTACAATCTCGCGGACGGCGGACGCACCACGCAGCCGCAGTATTCTTTTTGGTTCACGGACGTGCAATGGAAGGTGGAAAACTACGGCGTCGATCCCGAGATTGAGGTGGACTTCGATCCGGGTGCGCATCTGCGCGGCGAAGACCCGCAATTGGAACGCGGCATTCGCGAAGCGCTGCGCTTGTTGAAGGAACAAGGCGAAGAGCTTCCCAAATTCGAAGGCTGGCCGCATTTGCCGCTGCCGAGTTGAGCATGGTGGGCGAAAGCGTCTGCATCAAAAAAGCGCGTGGCAGTTTTTGCTCGCGCTTTTTTATTGTCTGCATAAGGCGCAAGCACCGAAATCATCAAGCCTAACCCCGAAATGCACGGCGCGGCGGAACTGCAACCAAAAACATAACTGCCACGGAATTGCATTGAAGCACACGGAACGCTGACGCCGGAGCCTCAAAACTTTGCCAAAAAGCACAAGGTTGCAGCCTTGAGTGAATGCTTCCATTCTAGCGCTGGGCCTAGACGCAACCGAAATTCTGCCGTGGCATTGCGTATCAACTCACATTCCGCTTGAAGCAAGGCAATATTTTTCTACCGCGTTGAACGGAGCGGCATTGGGTTGTTTGAGTGAAAGACGTGGCCTTCTTGTGCTTTTCATAATCCCGCCCGGGCTTTTGCATCTCTCCCAAATTGCTCTAACAATAAAGAGCTCCCGCTTGCAAGAGTGTAATGCGCCGCCACAAAAATCCAAGTGTCGCATGGCTAACTCTTCCGTTTTCGCTTTCCGTCAAACGCGGCAAACGCGGGTATTTAGATTGCAATCTCGTGGGCTTTCAATTGTGGGGTAGCACACACGGACGATTGCAATCCATCACGCGCGAAGAGTTATGTATGCCCTTTAACTTCCATGGCGAACGAATAGCGATTCCTGCCAAGCAAACTGGCCACTGTGCGAAACGCCTGGGCGCACGCATGCCGGCACCGCATTTGTTTGCTTCCCTTGTCATTTGCCTGTTGTTCCTGGCCTCGTGCCAACTCGCTCCGCCGCAAGCGCCAGAATGGGAAACCGAAATCAATCTACCGATTATCAACAAGCGCTTTGCGATGCAGGAGATCATCGCGGACGAGGAGGATTTTTATTCCGATCAAAACGGCCTCGTACATTTTGCTTCGGAAGCGCAGTTGGATTCCTTTTACGTCGGCGAACGCCTGGCGGAA
>JABWAN010000057.1 GCA_013361015.1 Candidatus Zhuqueibacterota bacterium
CAATTCATCAAACTTCTACTAGAAAAAACGCACCTTTTGTTTCGATCAATTGCGGCGCTATTCCTGTTAGCTTAATTGAAAGTGAATTATTTGGTCATGAAAAAGGTGCTTTTACAGGGGCAGTAAAATCTCACCCTGGTTGTTTTGAACAAGCCAATAACGGCATACTCTTTTTAGATGAAATTGGCGAACTAGACCCAAATGTACAGGTAAAATTATTGCGTGCACTCGAAACTCGAACTATTCGCAGAGTTGGGGGTGAAAAAGACATACCTATAAATATTCGTGTTGTAACTGCCACTCATCGAAATTTAGAAAAAATGGTAGAGGAACAAAAATTTAGAGAAGACCTGCAAAGAAAAGCAGCCGAAGGCCCGATTGAAGTTCCTTCGGGGGACTTGAGTTCTGTAGAGATTTTTTTTCATAAGTTATCGGTATTTATAAAGAGAAACCGAATACAAGTTTTTTCTGCTATTTTAGGTATCGTGGTTGTAATCGTGTTGATTATATCTATAACTGAATATATCAAATACAGAGAAAATGTAGCTACAGTCGAAATCGAGAAAATTGAAAAAAAACACCTTCAAAATCCATTGATTGATATTAAAGACAAGATTAAGGACTATGAAAAATACCAAAAAGATTTTACCTTGGAAAAACCTTTTCTTCGGTCATCAAAAGTGCTTTCAGAATTGTATGCAAAAAATGGAGAATTTTCCAAAGCTGCGATTGCTTTAGAAAGTGCAGGAAAAAAAATCGAAGATTCCAAAGAAATAAAAGCATACTATTTCTATATCGCAGGGAATTATAGAGAAAGAGCAAATGAAATGAAAGAAGCTCTACAAAATTACGGCATATCTAATTCTTTACTTACACCCAAAGACACTCCAAGTTTTTCTGCATGGAGTTTATACAGCACTGCAAGATTGAAATTACTCACAGGGGACAAGGAAGGAGCCAAGAAAGATTTAGCCAAGGTATTAGAAATTGACTCTCCTGAATTTGAAGAAAATTTAAAATCAGTAAAAGAGCTTGCCACTTACCTTATTATCAAACTGAATAAAGGTTGAAATGCTCACTCTTGCTCTGCCCAAAGGAAGGCTGGCTGAAGAGAGTATGGAAATTCTTGTAAAGAAAAATTGGTTAAAGGACTTACCTTCTCCAAATTCAAAAGAATTGGCATACGAAGAAAAATCCGGAAAGGTGAAACTACTTTTTGTTCGCTCTCAGGACGTGCCTACTTACGTGGAAGAAAAAGCCGCAGATTGTGGGTTTATAGGGTTTGATATACTTAGAGAAGGAAGTTTTGATTTAATTCAGGCTTTGGATGTAGAGATCGGGAAATGTAGATTGTCCTTGGCTTCTAAGCCGGAGTTTATTTTCACTGGTGCTTCTGGAAAGATCAGGGTAGCTACAAAGTATCCAAACTTAACAAGAGAATTTTTCTTTTCCAAGGGAATCAGTTGCGAAATAATTAAATTGTACGGAAGTATTGAGCTGGCACCTCTTTGTGGTCTATCGGATTGCATTGTAGATCTTGTTTCCACAGGAGAAACTTTACGAGCCAATGGCTTAAAAGAAATCGAAGTGATTATGCACTCTACTGCAAGGCTTGTTTTTAATAGGTCTTCCTTGTATCAGAAGAGAAAAGAAGCCTTAGAGTTGATATCAGATATTTCAAGATAATTATTTTTATTTTCTTGTTTAAAAAAACTGATTAAAAAAAATGGTAAACTAATTGTTAAAGGCTAAATTTTTAAGTGTGGAATAGAGGATAAATTGCCATGGCTGTCCCAAAAAGAAGAAGATCAAAATCCAAAGTGAGATCCAGAAGAGCTCATCAAGCAATAGGTAAGCCAAATTTATCACCTTGTTTCAATTGCGGCTCTTTTATACAGTCTCACAAAGTGTGTCCTACATGTGGGCATTATAATAGAGTGCTTGAGTTAGCTCCAAAAATCAAAAAACCTAAAAAAACGGAAGAATAGTTCGGAATGTGGGTCGCCGTTGATGCAATGAGCGGCGATTATGGTCCCGCCCAAATAGTGGATGGGGCAGTTGATGCAGTCAATCAATACGGATATAAAGTAGTTTTAGTAGGAAAAGAAGAAGAGTTAAGCGAAGAGTTACTAAAGCACGATTACGATACCTCTAAAATTAGAATTGTTCACGCCTCAGAGGTAATTGGGATGAACGACTCTCCTTCTACCGCAGTTCGCACTATCACTGATTCGTCTATCGTACAATCGGTTCAACTTGTAGCCAATCGGGAATGCGTAGGAGTTTTTTCACCCGGAAATACTGGTGCAACTATGGCAGCGTCTCTACTCTACCTTGGCAGAATCCAAGGAGTTTTGCGTCCACCGATTGCAGCTCCCATTCCCCGGGAAAAGGGAAACCCTCTTTTATTATTGGACGCAGGTGCAAACGTAGATTGTAAGCCTGAATATTTGGCTCAATTTGCTGTAATGGGAGAGATTTATGCGAGAGAAATTTTCTCTATCCAAAAGCCTAAGATCGGAATACTTTCCAATGGAGAAGAGGACAAAAAAGGAAGCGCACTATCTCTGAAAACTTTTGAAATTCTAAAAAAATTAGGTTTAAATTTTGTAGGAAACGTAGAAGGCAGGGACTTGTATGGATCCGGAAGAGAAGTGGACGTGGTTGTGTGTGACGGATTTATCGGAAATATAGTGCTCAAAGCGACAGAAGGATTAGCAAAATCTATTTTCAATGTACTAAAGCAAAATATTCAAGGCTCAAGCCTTGCACAAACCGGAGCCTTGCTCTTAAAACCTTCTTTGGCTATGATGAAAAAAAGATTGGACTATGCTGAATACGGAGGAGCACTTCTTCTTGGAGTGAACGGGATTTGTATTATCGGTCACGGTGGCTCTAATTCGCTTGCAGTAAAAAATGCAATTCGAGTAGTCATCGAGTGCGCAAAAAATGAAGTAAACACCAGAATTGCAGAAAATTTAATTAAGTATAAGATATGATTTGTATTTTTTGAATTATCCGGTTTTAGAATTATTTTAATAATAATATTCTGGATCCGGTTAATTTTAAAAATTGTAAGAGGGAAAATGATAAATTTAAAAGATAAGTCTGCTATTGTTACCGGTGGTGCGAGAGGTATTGGAAAAGGAATTGCTTTAAAGCTCGGCTCACTGGGTGCAAATCTTGTAATTGCAGATTTGAATGAAGATTCGATCAATTCGTGTGTCACTGAATTGAAAGGTTTAGGTTACAAGGCTATTGGGGTAAAGTGCGACGTTTCCAAAGAAGAAGATGCTGTAAATTTAATCGACTCCTGTCAGAAAGAATACGGAAAAGTGGATATCTTAGTAAACAATGCAGGGATCACAAAAGACACATTGCTAATGAGAATGAAAAAAGAGCAATGGGATGCGGTAATTTCTGTCAATCTTACAGGAACATTTAACTGCACTCACGCAGCTATTAAATACATGTTGAAGCAGAGAAGTGGAGCGATTGTGAATTTATCTTCTATTTCAGGAGAGAATGGAAACATTGGACAGACAAACTACTCAGCGTCTAAAGCGGGCGTGATCGGATTTACTAAGGCTTGTGCACTTGAGCTTGCGTCTCGTGGGATTCGAGTAAATGCAATTGCACCGGGATTTATAGCAACTGAAATGACTGCTGCCATTCCTGAAAATATCAGAAATGGAATGGTGAATGCGATTCCTTTGAAAAGAGCCGGAGTTCCTGAAGATATTGCAAATGCGGTAGCTTTTTTATCGAGTGATTCTTCCTCTTTTATTACAGGTCATATACTTGACGTAAATGGTGGAGGCTTTTTGCCGGGTATAGGCGGCGCATAAAAATTTGAAATCTGAAAAAAAAAGTGGTTTATGGCTTGCCAAATTTTTTTGGTTTTTAGACGTTCAAAAATCAGAGGTATTCTTTCTGAGAATACTTGCTGGCCTCTATATTTCTTAATAAGAAGTAAGTGGTTTACATTATCAACTAGTCCCGCAAAAAGCGGGTTGGAGGAAAATTATGGCAGATATGGAAAAAATTAAAGCAATCATCGTTGAGCAACTCGGCGTGAGCGAAGAGCAGGTGAAGCCCGAGGCCAAGTTCATCGAGGATCTCGGCGCCGACTCGCTCGACACCGTCGAGCTCGTCATGGCCTTCGAGGAGGAGTTCGACATCACCGTCCCGGACGAGGACGCGGAGAAGCTCTTGAGCGTCGGCGACGTCTTCGCCTACATCGAGCAGCAGTCCTCGAAGTGATGGTGGCCGGCCCGGCCGTCCCCGGTCGCGGAACCGACCCTCTGCGAGATGCGCCTCCCCGGAGGCGCATTTTTGTTTCCGGCCGCGGCGCCCGCCGCGGAGACGGGAAGCGGTGGATTTCCCGCGGTTTGCGCGTAGAGTTACCGACCCATCCGAACATGCCCGCCCTCTCCTTCGACGACATTGCCTACGCGATGGAGCATACCGTCGTCGCGCACGAGCCCGACCGGCTCATCGACACCTTCGGAACGACCAACTTCCGCTTCCATCTCCTCACCGAGCCGATGGACTCGGCGGGGTCGGTGCGCGTCCGCGAGGGGCGGATGGAGACGGAGCGGCCGAAGATCATCCGTCCGGAAGGCTACGACGACCTCCATTTCGAGGGCTTCGGGGAGCAGGCGCGGGCCTTCGCGGAGTGGTTCCGGCGGCACGGCAACCTCGCCTTCTTCCAATACGGCTTCCATTTCGCGAAACGCGGCTTCACCGAGGAGCTCGTCCATGCGCCGCTCGAAGCGGTGCGCGACCGCATCCTCGGGGAAATCCGCGCGAACGGCGACCCGTCGCGCGCCCTCATCTGCGGCGTGGACGACTCCTGGGAGGTCTCGCTGATCAAGTTCACGATCGAGACGATCGCCCGCTCCCTCAGGATCAACGTGTTTGACTTCAAGCGGCGCGGGCTGCTCTGAGGCGCGCCGGTCTTCCACCCGTCCCGCGATGGCCCGGTTCAAGTTCCTTCTCGCCTTCCTCGCCTTGCTCGTCTGCGGCGGCGGCGTCGCCGGGGCCTACGTCTACTGGAAGAAGTTCGCCCAGCCGGAGTGGGTCGTGAACCGCCACATCTCGGGGAAGGGCGGGGCGCTCGATCGGCCCGACTTGGGCAAGCGCCACTTCGACGCGGCCCTCGCCCTGCTCCGCAAGGGCGAGCTGATCTCGGCGCGCGACCGCCTCCTCTACCTCATGCGCTATTTCCCCGAATCCGCGACCTGCGCCGAGGCGAAGCGCATCGTTGGAGAGGTGAACCTCGACCTCCTCCTCTCGCGGATCCCGATCCCCGGCAAGATCGACCACAAAGTGCGGCGGGGCGAGGCCCTCGTCACGATCGCGGGCCGGAACCAGACCACGATCGACTACATCATGCGGGCGAACGGGAAGACCTCGGAGTTCATCTTCCCCGACGAGGTCCTCACGGTGTATCCGCTCAACTTCCGGGTCGAGATCGACCTGAAGGCCGGGACCGTGACCGTCTTCGACGGGGACGCGTTCTTCAAGGAGTACGCCATCCTCGACCGCAACCTGCCGGCGGACATGAGAGCGCCGGTGGCGACGACGGTGAGCGAGCGGGTCGCCTGGCGCGGGGACGAGCCGGTCAATTTCACGCACCCCGGCTACATGGGCTGCGCCAAGTGGATCCGCACGGGGAAGATCGGGCTTTTCCTCCGCCAGGCCGATCCGGGACGGGACGGCGGCGGGGAGTCGCGCCCCTTCGGGGTGATGGTCGCGAACCCGGATCTGGAGGAGCTCTACACCATCCTCCGCGTCGGCTCGAAAGTCGATCTTGTGAAGTAGACCGGCGCGGGAAACGCGCTATGGTTCCCCCATGACCACCGTCGAACCTCTCGAATTCGAAAAGCCGATCGTGAACCTCGAACGCCAGCTCGCGGAGCTGCGCGACCGCGCCGCCGACAGCGAGCTCGACATGTCGAGCGAGATGAAGCGGATCGAGGACAAGCTGACGAAGATGAAGGAGGAGGTCTACCGCAACCTCAGCGCCTGGCAGCGCGTCCAGATCGCCCGCCACACCCAGCGCCCCTTCATGCTCGACTACGTGGAGCACACCTTCGACGATTTCCTCGAGCTCCACGGCGACCGCCACATCGGCGAGGACGAGTCCATGCCGGGCGGCTTCGCCCGCCTCGAGGGACGCAAGGTGATGGTCGTCGGCCACCAGAAGGGCCGCGACACCAAGGAGAACCTCCGCCGCAACTTCGGCAGCGCCCATCCCGAGGGCTACCGCAAGGCCCTCCGGCTCATGAAGCTGGCGGAGAAGTTCGGCATCCCCGTGGTCACCCTCATCGACACTCCCGGCGCCTATCCGGGGATCGGCGCGGAGGAGCGGAACATCGCCGAGGCGATCGCCTTCAACCTGCGCGAGATGATGACGCTCCGCGTCCCCGTCGTGGCCGTGGTCATCGGCGAGGGCGGTTCGGGCGGGGCCCTCGGGATCGGCGTGGCCGACCGCGTCCTCATGATGGAGAACGCCTACTACTCGGTGATCAGCCCCGAAGGCTGCGCCGCGATCCTGTGGCATGACAGCACGAAGGCCGAGCAAGCCGCGGAAGCCATGAAGTTGGTGGGCAGCGATCTGCTCAAAGTCGGCGTGATCGACGGCGTGATCAAAGAGCCCAGCGGCGGCGCACACCGCAATCACGAAGAGGCCGCGCTGATTTTGAAAAATCATTTGCTGGCGACCTTGCGCGAATTGTCGAAAATTCCGCCGGCAAAATTGATCGAACAGAGAATTGAGAAGTACGGGAAGATGGGGGCGTTCGAGCGCGTGGGATGAATCGCACGGGTGCGAATGTGTTCCAACCTCGGTTGAGCCGAGGTTTTATTGTACGGCTGTCAAAAGCGGCGCACGCCGGCATCAAACCTTTGTCCCCGACGATTACTACGTTGACGCTTTTAATACAAGATCAACCTTCAAGAGGGCGCTATGAGCCAATAAACTATGTTAGCCGCTATTAACGCAGAACTGAAGAATGCTGATACGGCCACAATGGGTTTGATTTTGGAAACACTTCGTCACGCCAAACAACCTAGACCGGCTGCTATGTTTGAAGTGCGGGACGGCCGTGAAGCGCTTGAGGCGCAAACGACGAGCGCGTTACACTTCATTGGCGACAATTTGACTTTAGAAGAATATGAACGACTCTCTCTCAAAGAACGCGCACAATTGCAACTGCGCTTGAAAGATCAAAATCAAACCTGGTTGCGGGAGCAATTTGCTAAACGCAAAGCTGCATGGCTTGTAGTGGTCAATGGAAAAGTGGAGAGCTGGGGAAAAAGCTTGAAAGATCGGCCGATAGCGAGGCAAAACTTGGAAATTGCGCAACGAACGGGAAGATTTCCTTTCGTTTTCATCAATGACGATTACATCACCATCGAAGAAAGCGCGTCGGCGTGGAGTTAAACCCTCGCTCTCGATGATTACTATCCGACCCTCGCTCTAAATTTAAGCTCGTCCTCACAGGCAGTGGAACTTGTTAGCGACTTGGATACGGGAGCCTCGAGCACTTTTTTAGATTATGACTTTCTTCGCTCATTAGATTTGCTTCAGCCCGCGAGCGGAGATTATTACGAACTCGCGCGCCACCTCGGCCAAATCTACCAATACGTCTCCAAGCCGCTGCGAGTGCAATTGCGCTCGCGCACAGGCAAAATCTATTCGTGTGATGCTATGGTGAATTGTGTTCCGGAGTGGCAAGCTAGTCCGTTTGTTAAAATTAACCCGAATCGCGTCGTGCTCGTCGGCCGTGATCTTATGTTGGTATTAAAACCCAAAGTGCTTTTAGACTTCGACGCACTGCAAACCGAGATTCAAAGCAAAAGAACCGTTCGAGCAGCAGCGCGCAAATCGGCCAAAGCCAAAAGCAGCTCGACGAAACGCCGCAAGCGCAGTTGAACGAATTTATTTTCTTCTAATCACAACTAGCCTCCATGAAAAAATCTTTCATTATCGCCATCATTGCGCTCGCCGTGCTCGGCCTCGTGGCCTATCGCATCATCGCCAATCGCCCGGCCGCACAGGCCGCGCGATCGCAAAATCTGCCGCTGGTGCGCATCGAAAAGCCTCTGCGCGAAACCGTCGTACACAAGCTTCAGCTCAGCGGCGACGTGGCGGCGATTCAGCAGGCCGCAATCTTTGCACGCGTGAACGGGAATCTGGAACGCGTGTTGGTGGATATCGGCGCGAGCGTGCGCCGCAAGCAATTGCTCGCGGTGATCGATTCCACCGAACTGCACCAGCAAGCGCAACAAGCCGCAGCCACGTTTTTTAATGCACAAGTCAAGCATCAACGCATGGAAAAATTATTGGCGCAGGATTTGGTTTCGAAAGAAGACGTGGATGATGCCGAAGCAACGATGAAGGTCGCGGCAGCGAACTACGAAGCCGCGCGTACGCGTTTGAGTTACGCGCGCATCACCGCGCCGTTCGCGGGCTATATCACGAAGCGCTTTCTCGACCCGGGCGCAGTGGTTAATTCCGGCAATGGCACGTTGTTCATGTTGATGGACCTCGATAGCGTCAAAATCGTCGTCAACGTTTTGGAGAAAGACACGCCGCGCCTCGCCAAAGTCAAACAGGCGTGGGTCACGGTCGATGCCTATCCCGACAAACAATATGAAGGCGTCGTGGCGCGCAACAGCGAAGCACTCGACCTTGCCACGCGCACACTCGCCGTCGAAGTCGACGTGCCGAACAAGGACCGCACGCTAAAGCCCGGCATGTTCGCTAAAGTCACGCTCATCATTGACGAACGACAAGAAGCTCTGACTCTGCCCACGCAAGCGATTTTGAAAGACGATCGCGGCAGTTATGTTTTCGCAGTGGAAAACCATGGCGCCAAACGCATTCCCATCAGCATTGGCGCGGAGCAAAACGCGCGCACGGAAATCGTCTCCGGCCTTGCGGGCGAGGAAGACATCATCACCATCGGCCAGCAATTCGTAAAAGAGGGCGGCCAGGTCGCCATCCAAAATCAAGCTCCGAGTGGGAGCGATTAAAGAACATGCCAGTGGGTGCGCGCTCAACGAAGCCCGTCCTCAACTGCGTCATTTGCAAGAATCTCTGCGCGCTCGGTCCGCATAAAAAGGCTTCAGTCTAAACGCCAAAAAAGATTCTTCCGAAATGATGGGGGTGGATTTTATTCGTAACCTCGTGGCACTTCTTCTTTAAATTTTTGGCATCTTGGCTCCTTATCAAACTTGGCCTCTTCACGAATATGTGGCTCACGCGCCTTGCTCTGAAATATCCCATCTCCACTTTCCTGTTCGCGGTCACCCTCATCGTTTTTGGCTACGTTTCGTTTCAACAACTCCCCGTGGATTTGCTGCCGAACATCACCATTCCCGTCATTACCACGGTCACATTCTATTCCGGCGCCGGCCCACTCGACATGGAGCAAACTGTCACCACTTTCATCGAACGCGCCGTCAGCTCGGTGAATGACGTGAACTATGTGCAATCTTCCACGCGCGAAGGCGTCTCGCGCGTGAGCATCAATTTTAATTGGGACGCGAACGTTGACGTCGGGTTGATCGATGTGGTGCAGCGCGTTAATCGCATTCTTAATCAATTGCCCACCGGCGTGTCGCAACCCGTCGTGTTGCGCTTCGACATCACCAATGTGCCGGTGTGCAATATTGCGGTGGCCGGCGACATGGACGAGCGCGATCTCTACGATCTCGCCTTCAACGTCATTCAACCGCAAATTGAGCACGTGCGCGGCGTGGCCTCGGGGCAAGTGGTCGGCGGTCGCATTCGTGAAATTCACGTTACGCTCGACCGCAATCGTTTGCAGGCCCTGCAACTGCCCGTGCAAAATGTTTTGACTGCGATTGCCAATTCCAATCTCATTATTCCTTCGGGCGATTTAAAAACCGGCCAGTTTGATTACGCGCTCAAAACGGAGAGCCGCTTCAATGTCATCAAGCCCATGGCCGACATTGTCGTGAAGATCGTCGACGGCGTGCCGATTCGCATCAAAGACGTTGCACAAGTGGAAGACAGCTATCAAGAGCAGACGGAAATTATTCGCATCAACGGCAAGCCGGGGCTGACGCTGCGCGTGCAAAAGCTTGCGAACGCGAACACCGTCGAAGTGGTCGATAATATTTTGCGCGCGCTGCCCAAGCTCACGGGCATTCCGGAATCCGTGCAGCTTTCACTCACCTTCGATCAATCGCTCTACATTCGGCAGACCATTTCCGGTTTGCAGCGCGAAGCCACACTCGGCGGTGTGCTTGCGATGCTCATCATTCTGCTCTTCCTGCGCAACTTGCGCGGCACGCTCATCATCATCGTTGCCATTCCGTTGTCGATTTTAATCACATTCATCTTTTTTCGCTTCGGCAATGTCACGCTCAACATCATGACCTTTGGCGGCCTCGCGCTCGCGGTCGGCCGGCTCGTCGATGACTCGATCGTCGAGTTGGAAGCGATTGCGCGGCATTATAATCATTGGAAGCCGGGCCAATCCAAATTGCAGGCCACGCTCGACGCCGCAAAAGAAGTCGCCGCACCGATTTTCATCTCCACGCTCACCACCGTAATCGTGTTCTTACCCATCGTGTTTCTCACCGGCATTGCGAAGTTGTTGTTCATTCCCCTCACGGTCACGATCGCGGTTTCATTGTTCGGCTCGTTCTTCGTCTCGCGCACGGTCACGCCGTTGCTCTGTTTGAAATATCTCCCTCCGGAAAAGGCATTGAATCGCCGCTCGACGGAAGTCTCCGATCGCATGCGCGTATTCGCGCACGATCTCTTGGCGCGCCTCGATGACTGGTACGTGCGCCGTCTGCAATGGGCCTTGCGCCATCGCCGCCTCGTAATTGGCGGCATCGTGGGCTTCGCCGCGCTCTCGTTGGCATTGGTCAAATTCATCGGCACAGAGTTTTTTCCGGATCAAGACGAAGGGCAATTCACCATCAACGTGAAATTGCCGGTCGGCACGCGCGCGGAAGAGACGGACAAAGTCGTGCGCGCACTTGAAAGCATCCTGCAAAAAGAAGTGCCGGAAATGCACGCGATGATTGCCGATATCGGCGTGCCGTCTTCGCGCAGCAGCAATTTCTTTTCGCGCAACGTGGGCAGCCACAGCGCGAATATCCAAGTCGCGCTCGTGCCCTCGCATGAGCGTAAACGTTCGGTTTTTGCAATCATCAACAGCTTGCGTCCCAAAATTTCGCGCATGGCCGGCGCCACGGTGTTTGTCACGCCCAGCGGTTTTTTGCGCTTCCTGTTGAACTTCGGCTCCGCGGCGCCGCTCGACATTGAAATTCGCGGTTATGATTTGGAAACCGGCTCCAATCTCGCCAAAGAAATTGCCAATATCGTGCGCAACACGCCGGGTGCGGTGGATGTGCAAATCAGCCGCGACGATAATCTGCCGGAGCTGCGCGTGCAAATCGACCGCGACAAAGCCGGCGTGTTGGGCATCAACGTCGCGCAAATTTCAAGCACGATCAACACGTGCATCAACGGCGCCGTAGCCTCGCTCTTCACCGATCCGATCACGGGCAATCAATACAACATTCTCGTGCGCTTGAGCGAAGATTATCGCTCGCAAATCGACGACTTGAAGAACATCGTGCTCACCACGAGCGGCGGCGAACAAGTGTTGCTCGGCAACCTTGCCACGGTGGAAAAAGCGAATGCGCCGGTGCAGCTCGACCGCAAGCAGCAGCAGCGCATTCTGAACGTCACCGCGAATGTGAATGGCCGCGACTTGGGCAGCGTCGCGAACGACGTGCGCGCCCAGCTCGCGCAGATTAATATTCCGCCCGGCTTCGAAGTGGTGCTCGGCGGCAACGTTGAACAACAGCAAAAAGCTTTTCGCGATTTGCTGCTCGCATTCGGCTTGGCGATTTTGCTCGTGTACGTGGTAATGGCTTCGCAATTCCAATCGCTGCTCGATCCGTTCATTATCATGTTTACGGTCCCGCTGGGCATCGTCGGCGTGTTTTGGACGTTGTTCCTCACCAACACGACGCTGTCAGTGACTTCATTTCAAGGCATCATCGTGATGGTCGGTATCGTGGTGAGCAACGGCATCTTGCTTGTGGATTACACGAACCACTTGCGCATGCGCGAAGTCGTATTGCATGAGGCTGTGATTCAAGCGGGCCGCACGCGCCTCAAGCCGATTCTCATGACCTCGCTCGCCACCGTGCTCGGCTTGATTCCCATGGCCCTCGGCATGGGCGGCGAATCCACGCAAGCCCCGCTTGCCATCGCCGTGATCGGCGGCTTAACGGTTTCCACTGCACTCACGTTATTCTTCGTGCCCGCTTTGTATTCGGTGTTTGAGGAGAGGATGAAGAGGGAGGTGAGGGCAGAAGTCTAAAATCAGCCTTCGGGCGCGAGACGCATTTGAAGGATTGGAATCGGGGGGTCTATCGTTGCAACTCGAAACAAAGATAAACCGAGGCCTCATGTTGCAATTAAAAATTCTCGAAGGTAAGCCATCCATGAATCCCAAAACTTTGCGTGTTCTCGGCATTCTGCTTTGCATTGCGGCGGCAGCGTTGGCCGTGTTGAGTTTAAAAAGAGCCGCCGGGCTGGGCATGAATTCTCTGGCCACCGTGCTGCTAGTG
>JABWAN010001055.1 GCA_013361015.1 Candidatus Zhuqueibacterota bacterium
CTCACCTTTTTCTTCTTTGTGATTTTCTTGCGAGGTTTGACGGGCATAGCTCCTCCTATTCAATCACCCAAAACTCTTACCTGTTTGTACAATGGTAAAGAACTCGAACTTGAGCCGCAAATACTTTTTTTGCTTTTTGTTAAAACAAAAAGGCTCCACTCCCTCGCACTCACATGCGAGAAAAGTGGAGCCGGCGGTGACGATGCTCACCGTGTGTGAAAAATCAACTGGACCGATCACTGCCAGTGACCGGCGAACAAACTACCCGCGCTTGCGCAAGAATGCCGGAATATCATAATCCTCCGGCGGCTCGGGTACGGGTACGAATTCTTCCTCAAACGGGCGAATGATCGGCTCGCTGTGACCGTTCTTATCTTTGCGTTGATATGCTGGGATGTCCAGATCTTTCAACGCCGTATCAAAATATCGTCCAGGGCGTTTGAGCCGCCCGTTCGACAATGCGCGCCCGTTGATTTGAAAGCCCGTTGCAATCACGGTCACGCGCAACTCCGGGCCCATCGTGGGATCAATCACCGCGCCGAAGATGATATTCGCATCCGGGCCGGCGGCCTCGGAAATGACGGTGGTCGCATCATTCACTTCGTGCAGCGACATGGTTTCGCCGCCCGTAATATTCACCAACACACCGAGCGCGCCGGAGATGGACACATCTTCCAATAATGGGCTGCAAATCGCGCGTTGCGCGGCTTGCACCGCCCGATCATCTCCGCTTGCAATGCCGCCGCCCATCAGTGCATCACCCATTTCGCTCATCACAGTCCGCACATCCGCGAAGTCCAAATTCACCAAGCCGGGAATTGAAATCAAATCTGCAATGCCTTTGGTCGCGTGCAAGAGCACGTCGTCGGCTTGGCGAAATGCTTCCGTGAGCGGCGTGCCCTTCGGAACCACGGAAAGCAAGCGTTGATTCGGGATCACAATCATCGTGTCGACGCGCTGCTTCATCTCGATCAAGCCTTCGTCCGCACGTCGCTGGCGCTTATTGCCTTCGAACGTAAACGGCTTCGTCACCACGCCAACCGTGAGCGCGCCGAGATCTTTCGCAATCTCCGCGACAATCGGCGCAGCGCCGGTGCCGGTGCCGCCGCCCATACCGCACGTTACAAACACCATATCACTCTCTTCCAGCAGACTCGCCACCGCTTCGCGATCCTCGTCAATCGCTTTGCGGCCGACTTCGGGGTCGGCGCCGGCGCCGAGACCGCGCGTGGTGGTTTTGCCGATCTGAATACGCTGCGGCGCCAGCGCCAAGTCGAGCGCCTGCACGTCGGTATTGATGGCAATAAAATCCACGCCCGAAAGGCCGGCTTGAATCATGCGATTGACGGCATTGCAGCCCGCGCCGCCCACGCCGACGACTTTCATGCGCGCCGCTCGCAAACTGGTTTCATCATAGTTCAATCTGAGATTCATGGAACCTCCTTCTTCGGCTGCGCGCGTTTTCCTTGCACGAAGCCGAGCTAAACTTGCATCGTTCACACACGGGAGTTGTTTGTATCGATTGGAGTGTTGGAGTCATCGAGCGATGGAGTTATGGAGTATTGGAGTGCTGGATTATTGGATTAGTGAGGGCTAGCTGTTTTGCTTTTCCATCACTTCATTGCTCCAAAACTCCACTACTCCATCACTCCAACACAACACTCCATCAATCCAACATTCCACTACTCCAATTAAGTCTTACGCTGCTTTGCTCATTGCGCCAAACCATCTGCGCATGCGATCGGCAATCTTGTCAAACACATGCGTTTCATTTTCACCCAACAAATTTTCATCCTCGGTTTTCGTGTTGTAGCCATAGAGCACCAGGCCCACGCCGGTCGCATGAGTCGGCTTATTTACCTCTGCCGTTACCGTATTCACGCTGTTCGGCGCACCGACTTTGGCGGGAAGATTGAACATCTCTTCCGCAAGCTCGACGATGCCCGGCAGCATCGCGCAGCCGCCGGTCAACACAACACCCGCGGTCATCAAATTGAAGTAATCCGACTTCTTCATCTCCATCAACGAAAGCGAAAGGACTTCTTCGACGCGCGGCTGGATGATATCCACGAGCACTTGGCGCGAAACGCGACGCGCCGGGCGGCCGCCGACTCCGGGCACTTCCACGACTTCTTCGCGACCACTCTCCAAAGCCAGCGCCGCGCCATGCTCGACTTTGATTAGCTCCGCCTGTTCCAACGGCGTGCGCAAGCCATGCGCCAAATCCGTTGTGATGCTGCGGCCGCCAAGCCCGACAATCGCAGTGTGGCGAATGCAGC
>JABWAN010001056.1 GCA_013361015.1 Candidatus Zhuqueibacterota bacterium
ATCGAGGTCGCCGTCGCCGTCGTAATCCCCCCACAGGGCCTGCGAACCGCCGCTGTAGTCCACCCCGGCGCTGGCGGCCACCTCGGTGAAGCGGCCGTTGCCGTTGTTGCGGTACAGGCGGTTCTCGCGGCGGGTTTGCGTTAATTATTGAAACGCGCGGTCACAACACGGAAACGACACACGGAACAAAACAAACACCGAAGCGCCACATCCGCATGAATTTTTGTTCCGTGTGTATTTTCAAAATCCTTCAGAATATCACTCTGCCCTCTTTACCAATTTCATCACGTGCCCATCCGGGCCGCGCCAGCACCTCGAAATATTTTACAGCCCACCTAATCTGTACGATTGCTCTCGCTCCAGCCGGCAACACGCGCCTCGTGTGAGACGGTATGGCCGAAGCTAAAATCACGGCGCTTTCTTTATCTGACAAGCAACATCTTTTTCGTCAACGTGAAACTGCCTGCAGTGAGGCGATAAAAATAAACGCCGCTCGCCAGCTTCGGCGCCGTGAAGAGAACGAGGTTCCTACCTGCCGCTCTTTTCTCGTGATACAAAATCGTTGCGACTTCCTTGCCGAGCACATTGTAAACTTTCAACGTCACATACTCGGTTTTAGGCAATGCGAAAGATATCGACGTGCTCGGATTGAAGGGGTTGGGGTAATTCTGTTCGAGTGTGGCCGCGCGCGGCACGTCATTATCTTCGTCAACACTGCTCGCCGGCAACGGCGCATTCCAAACGCCATGCGCGGCGGAAAGGGCGGCAAATATTTTTCCGCCATGAATGAACAGCGCGCTCACAAAATCATTGTCAATGGGCAGATTGCCGGTGATAACGTTCCACGTTGCGCCACCATCAGTGCTGAAAACAACGCCGACGCCGTCAACAGCCGCGAACAGCCTACGGTTGAAAATAAAAATATCATCGACGACCGTGTTTTGAAATTGCGTGCCGAGCCGTTGCCAGTTTGCGCCAAAATCTTTCGTCACGTAGAGGCCATTCGAAGTGCCGGCATAAACCGTGTCGCCCTCTGCCTCAAGAGTATAGACATCCCCCACACTTGGAATACCTCGGTTGCTCCAGGTGTTGCCGTTATCCAAACTGACCTGCACATTTCCTCGCAAGCCCGCGAGCGCGGCGCCAACGAGCAGGGCACCGGACTTGGTTGCTACAAATGAAGTCACACCGGCCAGTGCTGCGGGAAAGCCGGTTCCGGCACGCCGCCAATTCGCTTGCTTGACGGAAGATTTGTAAACACCGCTTGGTTGCAGACCAATAGCCCAATCAACCGCTGCATAAACCGTATCGCCAATTTGTTTGACGCCGACGACGAACGACTGGGTCTCGAATCCATCGTTGAAAACACTCCAAGTCGTTCCACCGTCCGTGCTGCGACAAACGCCGCCGCCGGCAATTCCCACCCACAGCGTGTCCTGGCGGACTTCGAAGCTGCGTATGTCGAAATTCATTTCTGGCAGACCCGTAGGATAAACTGCGAAGCTCGCTCCGGCATTAGTGCTGAGCCAGAGACCCGAGTCTTCACTGCCGGCGAAAATGCGATTACCACTTTGCACAAAAGTGAAAACGCGATCAGCCGGCGAAGGCACGGCTTGCCATTGCGCGTCAGCAAAGCTTGCCCCCAATCCTATCAAAACTCCAAAAAATGCAAGCCTTCGTGTCATTCGTATTTGCTCCATGTTGGTTTCTCGCATGGTGAAGAAGCGCGGCTTTATCTGACCAACAACATTTTGTTTGATGAAACAAAATCGTTTACTTGCACACGATAAACATAGATTCCGCTGGCAAACTCTGTGGCATCGAATGGTACTTCATGTTTGCCTGCGGGCTGATGCTTATACACCAACGTTTTCTTTTCCCTGCCCAGCAGATCGTAAACCCTCAGCGTGACCAATCCTGGCCGCGGAATTTGATAAGAAATTACCGTGGTGGGATTGAAAGGATTGGGATAATTCTGAAAAAGCGCGTAATCCGCCGGTGCGGCAAGCGGCGAGCCCTCAACCGAGGTCGTGGTCAAATCATATTGCGCCATCGCAACCGAGGCCCTGCCGCCGGCAATGGTAAATCCTCCACCGAGCATGAGCTTGTTGCCTGATAAAGAGAGAGAAGTAACGAGTCCATTGGTGCCGGCGCCGAGATCATGCCATTCCGCGCCCTCCCACAAAGCGAGATTGGAAACCGCAGCGTGCCCGGCTTGATCAAAAGAGCCGCCGATGATCACGTTGTCATTATAAGAAATGAGGTCAACGACATATC
>JABWAN010001057.1 GCA_013361015.1 Candidatus Zhuqueibacterota bacterium
CCATCAAAAATACAATGAGTCCCAACCACAAAAACAACAAATAATGCCCCAGCGATCCTGTTTGCAGAGCACTCACAATTCTGGCTACAACCCCCGACACAGAACTCCAGCCATGAACCATCAGCCCATCAATCAGTTTTTGGTCACTCCCCTTCCAAAGAAAATATTTGGAAATGGCATACACAGGATTAACAATAAGCCCCTGATAAATCTCATCCACATAAAATTTATTGGATAAGAGCCGATAGATTCCAGGAAACCTGGTTTTAAAAAAAGTAGTCCAATCAGGCTTACGCAAATAAAACACCACAGCCATAAGACTCATAACCGAAGCCACAAGAATTGAGAGCCCCATCAGACTCAGCTCAAGAGTGTGATGATCCCACGGCGTCCAAATTGTGCCGCGCATCTCCCAAAACACCATGACCGCGGTCAAAAGTCCGGTGGAGGTGAGGAAAATGATGAGGATGAGCTTCCTGCTTCTTAACACGGCGTTGATGAGTTTGTATGAAATGACTTTGAGTCGAGGCACCTGAACTGCGGCTGCCAATGCTTTTTGCTGTGATGAGATTACACTTGAGGCGAGGCGAGTGCGGAAAGCGAGAACGAAGGTTGCGAGAAAAGAAGAGGGCATCCACTCACGCGAAGGGCTTGATCCTCCGCATGAGCGCTGAAAACTAAAATCATCGAGCAAAGAAATGATTTTGGGGTTCTACTCTACCCCAAACGTCCCGCACCCATAGTGCGCAAACTTTCCCACGTGCAAAATCGCGGCAAGTTCCAAATAGCGGAGTAGGGTAGGAGGGAAGGGAGCAGAAAATTTTTGCGCGCCGATCTTTTCGCCGAGATCAAAACGCCTCGGCGGACGCAGATCGTGATGACGAACGATCAAGTTCGCGGCCTCGTTTTGCGCCACTTGCCATGTAGCGAGTTGATCGGCAGTGAGACTCGCTAGCGCGTGTGCCGTCGTGTTGAAACGGCCTGGTAGCGTCTCCGCCACGCGCCACAGCAGCGACTCTAAAATGTTTTGTGCGCTCGGAATGATGAGCATGTTGCGCTTCTTCGCGTCGCTGTTTAGCACACGCTCATCGTGCGCAAAAGGAGTGAGCCACGTGAGCGTATCGAATTTTTGCGAAAGTCGCGCTGCGAAGGTCAAACCCTCTTGCCATTGCACGGGCGTGGGGCGATAGCGCAAATCCAATTTGCCCTCGCGCACCAGTGGTTCCCAACGAGCGCCGCGCGCAACGAAGATGTTGTGTACTTCAAAATTTCCCCACAAGCGATTCTTCTTTTTCCAACGCGGATCAGCCGTGTAGCCCGCCTCTTCCATAGCAGGCAGGAGCAATTCGAGAAAGAGTCCGTGATCCGCGTTCTCGCCGAGCAGCTTGAGTTCCCACAGCAGCAGCTCTTCTTTGCCATACGTGATTTTGCCGGGGTAAGAAAACAGCGTCGCCGTGATCGGCCACGGATTGGGGGGAATGGCTTTGCTCGGCTTGTCAGGATTCGCGCGCGTGTGTTCATCATACTCTTGCAACGGCGCCAATGCTTTGCGCCACGGCCCGGCTTCGCTCGTCGAAAGTCGATTGCTAATGATCGTGCCGAGCACGAGCGAAAGTTCTGCCGCAAATTTTTTCGGCAGCCAAACGAACGGGCTGTTGATTCGCCAAACGATGAGATAGCGCAGCAGATTAACCGAGATCGGGGAGGTTGACATAGTTGGTCAATTCATATAACAATTGCACGCGAGCTTTGGGCCATTGCCGGATGCGCCAAATGCTGAGCATGTCTTTCGCTTCTTGTTCGAGCTGGCCGATGAATCTGCCCCAATAGAATTGCTCCTCTTTGAAATCTTCGAGCGTGAGCAAATCGTAAAGCTGGCGCTGCTCTTCGGGATAAAGATTCGCGCGAAACACTTCGGCCATTTCGAGCAGATTGAGAAACTCGGAAACTTCGAATGTGAGTGTGTCTTCGCGCTCGCGCTGTCGTGGCCTGAAAACGTGCGCCGCTCGCGCATAAAACTGCACGCGCAAACGATCCATGGGCAACGCCGATTCGCGCAGCATCATCCAATTCAGCAGCTCGCCGAGCGTCGTGTCTGGCCGCCTGCCAATGCTCGGAACGATTTGCAACAAGCCGAGCAAATCCGCGCCGTGATAGAGCACAAGTTCTTGCAGCCACGCTTTGAGATCGCGCCGGTGCAGCATGAGCAGAAAGCGGCTGTCATCATGAACGTAACTTCCCAACACGGAACGGTGCAGCACGCCCTCGCCGTGGCG
>JABWAN010000058.1 GCA_013361015.1 Candidatus Zhuqueibacterota bacterium
ACTGACCTCCTGCGCGCGATCGCAGGACGGCGTCGCGGCTCTCCGGAAGGCGTGCTCCGCCGGATGGCGTGCGGACCTGGCGTGTTGCCGCCTGAACGCTCCGAGCCGACCCTCGGTCGGAGCAGCCGCCAGCGCCACTACCAACTACTGGATGCGTTCGCGAGGATGCTGGAAAAAATCCAGTAAATGCGCGCCGACGCTCAGATATTCACTGCAAGAGCTGGACGAAGACTTCGTTTCTACTGGAGTTTTTCTCGCACCAAAGCTGAGCCGCGTGAATGTTCATCCATTCGGCATGAAACATCTCTAAGCTTCTTCGTGAGTCTTCTTTGCCGCGCAGATAATAAGCGTTTGCTTGTTCCAGCACGTCTTGATAATAACGCGCATGGCGAATTTGTGCTTCAAGAATACTTGGCATGGGTGATGATGTCAAGTTGATTGCGCCATTCGGCTAATTGTTTCTGAATTGTCAACGCCTCCGGATCATCGATATGTTCAAGAATCTGACGTGCGGTCTCAGCAGTGGAAATGGCTTGCTCGAGATTGCCAATAGCGGCTTGCGCCACACTCAAATAAAAAAACGCATTGCCCTCACCACGTCGATCACCGATTTGCCGAACGATAACTAATTCTTGCTCGGCGCACGTCAGCGCTTTCTCATGTTCATCAAAAGCCGCATAAACAAGACAGAGCTTGCCGAGTACATCAGCTTCGCCGCGGCAATCGCTGATTTCACGGGTAATCTGCAGTTTCTGTTCAAAATTAACAAAGGCCTCGCCGGTATTCCCCATTTTGGCGTGGACGAATCCGAGATTGCCCAGATCTTGCCCTTCCGAACGTCGGTCACCGATTTCTCGGCTAAGACGCAATGCTTGCTCATGATAACCGATAGCTTGTTGATATTGGCCGAGATCGCTATGGGCATTGCCGAGATTGCCCAGACAGGCACTTTCGGTACGGCGATCTCCAACTTCGCGCGCTATCCTCAGAGCTTTCTCGTAATAACTCAACGCCCTTTCGATTTCACCAAGATTCTTATGCGCCACGCCAAGATTGGCCAGCGCGGTGCCTTCGCGGGCGCGGTCACCGATTTCGCGCATGATGATCAGCTTTTGCTCATGCAATTCGATGGCTCGCCGCGAATCACCCAACTCGTCGTAAGCTAGGCCGAGATTGCCCAGCGCAATTCCCTCACTGCGCCGATCACCAAGCTCGCGAGCGATCGCAAGACGCTGTTCGGCAAACTGCATCGCTTTACGGGTTTCGCCCAGAGATTTATGAACCACACCCAGTCCGCCGAGCCAAACGCTTTCATTGCGGCGATCTCCGACTTCGCGCGCAATCGCCAAAGCCTGCTCGTAGTATTCAATCGCCTTATTCGGCTCGCTAAGCACACTATGAGCATTGCCGAGGTTACCGAGCACGCGGCCCTCGCCGCGACGATCACCGGTCTCTTTTGCAATAATCAGTCTTTTTTCATAAAATGCAATTGCCTGCCGAAACTCGCCGCGGTCAAAATGTGCATTACCAAGATTTCCCAAATGCCGGCCTTCGTCTCCGCGATTTTGCAATTGCTCCGCCGCAGCCAATGCCGCTTTCAACCAAACCATCCGTTCGATCGGCAGCTGGCGCACATCCAGCACATAAGCACCTGCATCGGGAAAATCACTGCACAACTGTGCAGCTTCTTCCGATAGCTCAACGTGTGCTGCGGCCCACGCCTGTCCAAATTGAATGTTGCTCCATTCCGCTTCGAAAAGTGCCAGCCCGTTCTGCAACGCCTCGCCGCCTTGTTTGTAAAGCAGCTTGACAGAATAGAGCACGCGCTCATAGTGACTGGCATGGCGGAGTTGGGCCTCATAGAGTGTCGGCACAGTTATTCACTCCTTTAACTTGCGCCATTCCTCCAACTTCGCTCTCGCCTTTCCTGATAAAGCCGATTTGCGCCCTCCAGTAAATTCAAATAGTGGACGGCGCGTCAAAGTCTTGTTTCTTCGAGGTTCGGCATATTTCTTCCCTAAAAGCGCTTCGCCTTCCACTTCGCATTCAGCTTGTACCACTTCTCGCCCTCCTTTTCCTTTACCACGACAAAACCGTGGCTTTCCATACGGTATAGTGTCGTGTCGATATCATCATGTGACAACTCGGGATGTCGGGCGCGTACTCTTTCAGCGATGAGTGATTTCGGCAGGAAAAAGTCGAAGAGCATTTCATGGACTTTTTCCTCCTGCAAGCCCAACTCCAGTTCTCGCGTGCTAGCGAATGATTGCAAGAAGCCGATGAGCTGCAAGGCATTGAGCCCAAGTAGTGCGGAAAACCAGTTGATCATCTGGCTCCATCCTGCGGGCGACGGCAGGCTCGCCCAAAATACCGGCGCGACAAGCAGGGTCGCCACGATGCCCAGCAATGAAGTTTTCTTGATATGAATTTCCTGCTTCTCATAAAGGCCGCGCAGGTTCGAGCCGGAAGGTTGTGAGGCAGTTTTCATCAGCGCGCCGTGTTCTTGCAAAGCGTCGCTCAGCAGCGCATTGAGGTTTTGCGGCGGACTGTCAAGCTCGGTTTCCAGCAATTCGACTATCTTCTCGAATGCGGCATTGTCGATGGCAGCGGCGCCGTCTGTTTCCGGAAGCGCGGCAAGAAAGTGGGACAGGGCGTTTACAGACATCACAAATACTCCAAAGTTGCTTTGCGCAGGTTCATGCGGTCCAGCATGTAGCCGAACTCGCAGAGCGTGTTGTTTTCATCCGGCAGAATTTTCCACGGCGCGACGGCGCACAACTCGCTTTGCGGGGAATCGCAATTTTCGGTTTGATAAAGCCGGCAGTGCAGATCGCCGGTCCAAACCACGCCCTCCAGAATCCGCCCCATGAAAGCGATCATGCTGCCGAGATCGTGATAACGCCGATCCTCTGCCATGCTCTTCAATTGGCCGAGCGAAAAATAGCGCGGCAGCGGATATGCCGCCATCAGCTCTGCCGGCGCGGCCAGCATATTCCGCACAAAATACTCCGGATCATCGAATCGCTGCTGCAGCGCGCGCTGCAAAATCTCTGCGAGAAAGTGAAAAGCTGAAAACAGCGCCGTACTCGTATCGCTGGTGCGAGCCAGCAGCGTCTTGAGCTTGCTCCGCACTTCCTCATACGATTCGGTGAGAATGTCGAGCCACTCCTGCCACAGCAGAGCATACAACTCAAGCGGAGGCAGCGCTGCAACCTTCGGTTGCTTCAACAGCATTGAGCAAAGACCATGGGCAACAACGTTCGGAGAGATGCAATTCAACGCGAAATCACAAAGCATGATCACGCGCTCCCAAAGCTGTTCGTGCTGATCGGGAAATTGGTGAAAAAGAAAATACGACACCGCAGCGTAGTTGAGTGTCGCGGGCGTGATGCTCGCAAAAAAAGTTTCAAAGTCGATTTGCTCATAATGGTTTTGCACCGCTTGCGCCATGCTTTCCTGCAAGGTGAGTCCGGAGAGGGGACAGAGATAAGCCGCGTCGCGCACTTTCATCGGCACGAAAGCAACGGGATGAGGCTGCTGGTCTTCGAAGAAATCAACTTCGGTAAAGTGCAAGGGCGGCAGCGGATCTTCCGAAACGTTGAACGGCAGAATTGCAGTGTACTCGAAATAATCGATGATGCGACGGCTTTCGATGATTTCGGCGGTTGCCTGCGCCACTTCTGGCGGCGCTTCGGCGGTGGCCGAATACTTTTGCAAGGGAATTTTGAGCTTGCTGAGCTTGCCTGCCAGTTCGCTAAGGACAATTCCCGCGTGCATCCAATTGAGCAACCGCTGAATGCCGTAAGGCGTGGAGATCGCCTGCCAATAATGCACATGCTCATGCAACAGCGTTCCGCCCTCCCACACGGGCATGCGTTTGAGGGAGAAATCGAAATTGGCGGTCAAGGAAAAGGGTTCGAAGAATGAGGGCATGGATCAATTATGAAACGTTTTGCCAAAGTGAGAGTTGATGCTTTACCATATGGGTATTCGGGTCTTCGATCTTTTCGAGTATGATGAGCGCATTTTCGGCAAAAGCCCTCGCCTCGTCGCGTTTGCCGGTTTGATCAAAGGCCAGGCTCAAATTCCAACTCGCATAACCTTCGCCGCGTGGATCTCTCATTTCTCTGGCAATGTCGAGCCGTTGTTTGTACAAGCTCAATGCCCGCTCGATTTCTCCAAGCTCGCAGTAGGCATTGGCGAGATTTCCAAGGGCATGTGCTTCGCCGCGGCGGTCGGCTGTTTCTTGCGCAATCTCCATCTGCACTTGGTAAAGCTCGATTGCCTGCTGATGCTTGCCGAGATTCGCTAACATCAATCCCAGGTTTCCCAGGCTGTTTGCCACACCAACTCGATCTTCAATTTGACGAGAGATTTCCAACGCACGTTTGTAAAACTCCGCCGCATGTTCATACTTTCCTGCATCGGCATAGGCATTTCCCAAGTTGCCCAAATCTGCCGCCTCTGCTTTGCGATCGCCAATTTTGCGGTCGTGCTCGAGGGCTTGATGGTGGTATTCGATCGCGTTTTGAATTTCACCAAGGGCCTGATAGGAATTGCCCAGATTACCCAGCGCAGCAGCTTCGGCGCTTTGATGGCCGATCTCGCGCGCGAGATGAAGCTGCTTCTGGTAATAATCGACAGCGGAACGGATTTCGCCGAGTTCTACAAAGGAATTACCGAGATTGCCCAGCACTGAAACTTCACCAATGCGATCATCAAGCTCACGAACGATTAGCATCTGCTCTTTGTAGAAGTCGAGGCTTTTCTCAGTTCTACCCAATGCCGCATAAGCGTTGCCCAAATTCCCCAAAGCATTGGCTTGGCCTTGACGATCGCCGAGCCTTCGCGAGCGTATGAGCGTTATCTCAAAAAGCTCTGCTGCCTTCCGCGCTTCACCACGATCCAGATACGCATTACCCAACCCTTCCATTGCAATCATCTCAGCCCGCAGGTTTCCCATTTCATTTGCAATGCGGACAGCCTGTTCATACAGAGTGACGGCGCGAGCAGTATCGCCCAAGCAGGAATGCGCGCTGCCAAGATTGACCAAATCGCCTAGTTCGCCTTGCCGGTCGGATAATTCGCGATCGCTGATCAACGCTTGCTCGTGAAATTCGATGGCACGTCCGGGATTGCCCAAGGTCGAATGAACATTGCCAAGGTTGCCGAGCGCGGCACCTTCGCTTCGCCGGTCGCCAACTTCACGGGCGACGGCAAGGGCCTTCTCTCCATACTCCAGAGCCTTTGCCAATTCGCCTAGCGCTTCGTATGCCAGACCGATTCCGCCCAAATGGAGCCCTTCTTCTCCACGATTGCTGAGTTGTCGGGCCGCGGCCAAAGCAGCTTCATGCCAGCGAAGCCTCTCACGGGCTGGCAATCGCAATGACATCAGATAGGCTGCAGCGAGTGGATATGCAGAGCAAATCGAGGCCGCTTCAGAGTCAAGTTCTGCGTTTGTTGACGCCCATTGTTGACCAGCACTTATGTTCGCCCATTCCAAATCGAACAAATCAAGCCCGCATTTTAGCTTCTCACCGCCGCGTTTGTAAAGTTGTTTGGCGTGTCGGCACACGGCGATATAGTGTTTAGCGAAACGCAGGTGTGCTTGATAAAGATTCGGCATAACGATATGCGTCTCTATTAGAGAGCCTTCGGAGCTGCCACTACCGCCTTGTGCTTCACCTCTTCCAACCGCTGCGCGTCCTTTTCGGCATCTTGATGGCCGATGGCGCGCTCGTAATCGACCGTCGCTTGCATCAATTCCACCGCGCGCTGAAACTCACCCAACGCGTCATAAGCTTCGCCGAGTTGCCATGATACGAGAGATTCGAGGCGGCGATCTTTGATTTCATGCATAATCGCCAGGACCTGCTGATAGTAATCAATCGCGCGAGCCCTGTCATTCATCGTAAAATAAGCTTGTCCGAGATTCCCCAGTGAGATGCCCTCGCGCCGGCGGTCGTTATTTCGGCGATGGATGAGCAAAGCCTGCTCGAACATCTCAATAGCGCGTTGCACCTCTCCACGTTGGCGGTAAATATTGCCCAGATTGTTGAGGGTGATGCCGCGTCCACGCGTATCACCCAACTCTTCGGCGACCTGCAGCCGCATTTCATTGTATGCGATCGCGTGCTCAAGCTCACCCAGCTCTGCATAAGCCAGGCCGAGATTGCCGAGCGCGTTGCTTTCACCATGGCGATGGCCAATCTCACGCACGATGAGAAGTTGCTGCTCATAGCTCTCAACCGCGCGCCGCAAATCGCCCAATCGGTAGCTGATCAAGCCGAGATTCCCGAGCGCATTCGCTTCACCACGGCGGTCGCCGGTTGCACGGAAAATTACCAGCGCTTGTTCATGAAACTCCATCGCGCGCTGCACTTCGCCGAGATGGGCGTAAGCGAGTCCCATGTTGTTGCGTGTCATCGCTTCCTCTTGGCGATCCTGCAACGCTTGGCAAAGCGCGAGGCTTTGCTCGTAAAGCGCCAGGGCACGTTGCGCGTCGCCGAGATCGGCATGAGCCAAAGCCAGATTGCTTAACGCGGTTTCCTCACCGTGAAGATCCTGCAATTGGCGGCTAATGGCCAGGTGCCGTTCGTAGTATTCGATGGCTCGCCGCGCCTCGCCGCGACGGTGATAGATCGTGCCGATATTGCTCGCGGCATTGCTCTCGCCGCGTTGGTTGTCGGCGTCATGATGCAGTGCAGCAGCGCGTTGCAGAAAAGTCAGCGCTTTGTCGAACTGGCCGAGGTTCGTGCAAGCCAATCCCACGTTGTTGCAGAGTTCGGCTTCGAGCTGTTTCGCTGCGAGAGCTTGCGCAACCGGAATCGCCAACTCGCCCCACGCTGCCACTTCACGCCATTGCCCGCGCCGGCTTTGAAAAGGCTCAAAGGCAAAAACAAAATCAAGAAAAAACGTCTCCTGTGCCTTTTGCGCGCGAAGCCATTGCCATGCCTCCTCGATCTGCGCCAACTCGCAGTCGAACCATTGCCAGTCGTCGCGATGCGATTTGGCCGCAGCGAGATAATGGCGCGCATGCCGTTCGCAGGCTTGGTCGAGTGAGATGACTCTGCCCATAATCATTCACTGCCACGCCTCGAGCTGTTGCTCGACCTTTCCTCGCACCAACGCGCGCGCCTCGTGGCGATCATAGCTGCGCGCGAGCAGCTCATCGTAATTGGTGAAGTGATGGCGCACGTGCGCCTGCACCGCTAGCATGATCGCCTCATTATCGAACTGTTTGGCGGCGGCGCTGCGCCCGACGCGGCCGCTGTATTTCCAACAAGCATGCTCCGCGATCTTTTCCGCGATTTCCGGTGGACATTTCGGAAACACACGGAATACGTGCTCACCGAATGCTTTCACGTATTCGGCATCCAGCTCTGCACGGCGCTCCGTTTCACGCTCGCGACGGCGCTGGCGCACTTCTTCATCAGCCAGACATTCTTCTTCAGCCTTTTCCAGCGCCTCGGATTCGACCAGAATGCCCTGACGCTCGTATTGTTTGCGGGTGCGGCTCCACTGCAAAACTTTCGCGTGCAGCCGCGAGTGCTTGGTCGCGCGCCGTGTCAAGGCGGCATCGCCGCGTGGGAGGTACACGAGATGATCCAAATCCGCGCAGGCGAGACAGAGCGCGCCTTTCTCCTTTTCAAGCGTGACGAAGCTGCCTTTCCACAGTTCCTTGCCGCATTCGCCGCACTCGGAGTCGCTGCGAATGATATAGACCAGAAAGTATTGGAGTTCGCGTGAGGTGAGCATAATTCGTTATAGTGGTTTCAGGATTAGCGAATTTGAATGAGATCTGCTCGTATTCTCTCCAATAGGTGTTTTGCCCCAATCCGCTCGGCAATCGCAATTGCGCTCTGCCATAGGTCTGTGGCCTTTGAATAATTTCCAAGAATTGCGTGCAGCAGCCCCAGATTATGCATAATGTGGCTTTCATCTTCTTGGGCACCAATGGAGCGGACTATGGTTAAAGCTTCTTCATAATGCTTCTGGGCCTGGTCGGCTTTATCGGTGGCGAGATACGCATTGGCTAAATTTTCAAGCGTAACGGCCTCACCAAGGCGATCCCCTAATTCACGATTCAAAATCAAAGACTCGTCATAGAATTTTATAGCATCTGTAAATCTGTTTTCGGCGGCAAAAATTATTCCAAGGTTCCCCAGTGCAATGGCTTCATCGCGACGGTCTCCGGAATCTTTCGCGAATCTTATCGTTTCCTCAAAGCATGTGATAGCTCGATCATATTCATGCAAGGCTGTAAAGACGTTTCCCAGACTGCCAAGAATACGGCGTTCATCGCGTGCAAACCTATATTGGCGGGCTAGAGCTAAAGCTTTGTCAAGATATTCGACAGCGCGACGGTATTCACCGATATTTGTGTACGCGCTTCCGAGTTCACCCAATGCCCTGAGTTCTCCTTGTTGATCACGTAGATTAATCGCAATCTTAAGCCGTTTTTCATAGATCGTGATCGCGCGAGTATGTTCACCTAATGCTGAATAAGCCCCGCCTAAATTTCCTAATAGCCAGCCTTCGTTGTGAAGCAAACGAAATCTGCGAGAAATTACCAAGGCTTGTTCATAGCATTTGATAGCTTCATGGAATTGACTTTGTGCTGCGTAAGCAATGCCAAGATTACACAGCGCCGTTCCTTCGCCCTGATTATCACTGGCCTGACGGGCCAATTCAAGACGTTGTTTATAGAGTTCGATAGCACGAGGAATTTCACGCAAGGCAGAATAGACTTGTCCCAGATTGCCCAGCAAGGGGGCGATGAGAGTGCTTGCATTTAGCTGTTTAGCAGCCTTGATACCTGCCTTGATCCAATCAATGCACTCTTTAGGATGCAAGTGTCGCGTGAGCACCTCCCAATCCAAAAAGCCAAAAGCAGCGCACCATTTGGCTGCTTCATTGTTATTGTCCACGTTAGCCGCTGCCCACGCTTGGCCCTTCTGAATATTTGTCCAGTTTGTATCCAATTGCGTTAGCTCAGCTAGAAATTTGTCGCTTACCCGTTCGTAATTCATCTGAACTTTAATAGCGACTTTGGCATAGTATCGCGCGTGTCGCGAGTAAATTTCAAGTTGAGTTGGCATTTTATATCACTCCGTACACAACGCCCGGGCATGCGCCACCAACAACGCGTGCATCTGAAACCTACCGCCGACCGGCTCCAGCAAGCCACGATGGGTCAGCTCGCGCACGATGGGTCGGGCATCTTCAACCTGCCAAACTGCCTTCATCGCGGCAAGATCAAAGGTCGCCGGCTTCGGGGCAAAGGCGCCAAGATAGGCAAAGCATTCGCGGATTTGTTCTTCCAGCCGATCCGTGCTCTTTTTGAGCAGGGCCGCAACGGTCGGAGTGGTTCCGGTTTCGAGGTCGATGCGGTCGGCCGGCGCTTTTTCGGTGAGCAGCTTGGAGCCTTCGCGTAGATCTTTGAGCAACTCCGTCACCCCCCAGCCCATGGCCGCTTCGACACTCAATGTGTGACCTGCAACTTGCAAGGCCAGCGGTAAACACTCCAAGCTGCGAACCAATTCGAGACATTCGTTGGGATGCTGATTCACGACGCTGGGCGCTAAGGCGGCTAGCAGTTTCAAGGCATTTTTTTCGGTGAGCACGGGCAAATTATAAACCGCATCCGGTGTCGGAGCGAGCGCATTGGCAATACCGGCTTCACGAGTAGTGATCAGCAAGGCGCACTCACTGCCGCGGACTTGTTGAAATGTCGCCGCATGTTCTGTTTCCCAAACATCGTCAACGAGCAAGAGCATGCGCTTTTTGCGCAAGAGCGCTGTTAATTGCGCGGTCGCTTCTTTGAGAGTTGGGGCACGCAGCAGATCATCGGTGCCGAGCGCGCGTCCCCACGTCGCCATTTCCGAGAGTACATTGGGTTTCTGGCCGAGCGATACCCAGAGCACGCCATCGGGAAAGGCTTTGATGATTTCTTCATCGTGCGCCAGTGCCGTTGCAATGGTGGTCTTGCCGACGCCCGGCCATCCGCGCACAGTGGTGAGCACTTGCATCGCGCCCGCCCTGTCTTTACTAAGGCCCAGACGTTCTTTAAGATCACCGAGCGCCTCATCTCGGCCAATCACCAAACCCGGCACCGGTGGCGCGCTGCCCGGCCCAGGCGCAACGTAGGCGACCAACGCCCGCCGAATCGTCTCCGCCTGCTCGTCGTTGAAAACGATATTGTTGTCGCCGCTAATGAAAACCGCATCGGTGACGTTGCCGCCAACGGCAACGGCGCGAGTTCCGCTGGCAAGCGTGATATGCCCGATCTGCAGTGCTTCCTGCACAGCCTGTTGATCCGCCTCCGTTCCTTTGCCGGCAGCGAGACGCTCCAACGCGGCCTTCATTTCATCCAGATTATGCATACGTCACCTTTAGCTATGTTTCATAAAACAATGACTCTGAACAATCATAGAATTAGGAGCCCACCATCGAACCCAAGCCCGACGTTTGATTTATCAAGAGTCACTTGTCCGATTTGACCACATTTCCGTCTCCAGTTATGATCGTGCTTTCCTTCACATCGCCGCCAACTGCTACGTTGCGTTTTTGGATAACAGGAGCAGGATCATTTGAAGTCGATGGTTCAGGCGTGCGGCGTGCTTCCCAAATCGCCGCCGCAACCGCAACAAGAGCCGCGATGCCAAAAATCATCCAAACAACCGTCCGATACGGCTTGAATATGGAATCAAGATCATTGGCGACCAAATTGCCTGCCACCTCAATGAGGACAGCGACCAAAGCAACGAGGGCGGGCATCAGCCAAGCGCGGCGCGGCTTCTGTGATGAAATCGATGAATTAGACATAGCTTTCTCGTTAAATTAAGTTCAATCGCGACATCAAAACCATCCTAACACGAACAGAAAATAAAGCCTATGGGGTTCTCGGCAACTTTTCCCTTCATGGATTTTTGCACAGCCATGCCGACTCTTGCCCCAACAATTGTGCATCCCGGCAAACATGAAACGCCCACTTACCCAACTGCCCCCAATTGTTGACCGCCGCAACCCAGCGTTTTGCGGCTTGATGTTTGGCGCGGTCTTGCTCGTCTTCGTACCCCTTGATTTCCAAAATCAAAGTGAAACCGCTCGTCAATCGCACCAGAAAATCCGGTGTGTAACCATGACTGATGCCGAGATATTCATAGGGAATCACAAACTCCAAATGATCATTGCGGGCGTAGAAGGCAACTAAATCTTTCGCTTGTTCAAGCCGAAATGCCGCCGACTGCTCCCACGAGGCGGTGTCGAGCACGACTTGGTTGATGTGGCTGCGAATGGTACCATAACAGGGTCTCGTGGTTTTATAGTCGACGTCAGCGGTGGAGCCAATGGGTTTGTAGCGATTGAGAATCGGCAGCAATGGCGGCTCGCCTTGTTCGTCGTTCGGCTCGATCACATCACGCAGCCGTTCCACGATGGTTCGCGCGTACTTTTCCAGGCCCAATTCTCGTTCGTCGCAGCCATGCCAGTCCACCTTGTTTGCAACGTATTCATCCACCAGTCGCAACACCTGCGGAAAAAGCTGATGGCGCGAAGCCAACCGAAGTTGCGATTTGCCGTTGCCCGCGCCTTCCGCCAAAGTCGCTACAATTTGCCGCGTGATTTCGAATTTGATGGTCTGCAGGTGTGTGCTTTGGTAATACGCTTCGCGATCATGCTCAGCATATTCCAAGTTGCCGCGCACGCGCGGCTTGCCTAATTCGTAGCCCACGCGCGGCTGCACAAAGACTGCGGTCGGTGTATGCGCCGGCTCCAACCGTAACGGCTCAACTTTGCCAAGATCGGCCTTGATCAAGTTGCGCTGCAGCGCGAAGGTGTAGCCCTCCACAATCGGAAAACGGATTTCGAACTGTTTGCGTTCCGGCAGCGCGCGCACATGGTTCTTCGGTTTGTCTTCTGGTGCCGCTGCTTTGGTCGGGCGGCCTTTAAATGGAATCACCGAAAAGGGAATGCCATACACGTCAACATATTCCGCCGTGAGCAGGCCGGTTTGGGGATCGGGCGTGTAATCCATTCGGCGCAAGCCGCGGCCGACAACCTGCTCGCAAAGCAACTGGCTGCCAAACGCACGCAGTCCCAAAATGTGCGTGACGTTGTTCGCATCCCACCCTTCGCTGAGCATTTGCACCGATACCACGCAGCGCACTTGCTCGCCCGGCTGGCCGGGCTTGCCGATGGTGGCCACAATCTCGCGCAATTCTTCCGCGGCCTCGCGCTTGTTCTTCTTGGGGTCTTCACTCTCGGCCTCGGCCAGCAATTTGGAATCGATGCGCAGCGTGGCGCGAAAATTCTCCCGATTTGAAAACAGCGAGGGAAAGATTTGCCCGGTGCCATAGACGGTTTTGGTTTTTGCTTTTTTCTTGCGCCGTCCTGCGCCGTTTTCTTCTTCGTCGTTGTCTGCGGCGTTCACTTCAATGCTTTCTTCCCCGGAAATGTTTTTGTGAAAAAGCTCCGCGATGTCGGTATTGTCGCAGACGATGATCATCACCGGCGGAATGTGCTCTTTGCCGGGCGTTGATTGCTGCACGTACTCAAAGCGCTCTTTCCATTGCCCGCCCAGTGTGATCAATGCGTCTTGCGCCTCCCGCCAAATCACCT
>JABWAN010001058.1 GCA_013361015.1 Candidatus Zhuqueibacterota bacterium
TCCACCGAGAATTGTGGCGTTACTGTGTGACACTGAATCGTTTCCGACTGTGCGCATTTCGAACCTTCGCGCGCCTTGCAACAATGCCTGTCATTTCTTAGCTTGTTCGCCACAAATCACGCTTCCTCGTTTAAGTCCTCGTTAGACAATTGCGAAATGACCGTAAGCCCCTTCAAGAGCGCGCATGCACGAGAGCTGGGCACACTGCTTGGTCTCGTCATCTTGTGTGTTGTCATTTGGATTTTGTCTCCCTTCTTTCTCACCTGGTCGAACTTGCTCAATATTCTCCAACAAACCTCGATCAATGCGATCATCGCCGTGGGCATGACGTTCGTCATTCTCACTGCGGGTATTGATCTTTCCGTGGGCGCGATATTGGCGTTTGCCGGTGTAGTGGCGGCGCAAGTCATGCACGCCGAATGGCCCATGGCTGCAGCACTGCTCACCGGATTGCTCGCCGGCGTTTTCTGTGGCGGATTGAACGGCTTCTTGATCACGTTTGGAAAGCTGCCGCCCTTCATCGCCACGCTCGGCCTGATGAGTATCGCACGCGGCGCTACGTTGCTTTTCACCGAAGGCCGTCCGCTCTCGGGTTTCTCCGCCGGTTTTCGTGCGCTGGCCACAAGCGAGTTGTTCTATGTGCCCACGCCGGTGTGGATCATGTTGCTCGTGTACGGACTCGCGCATTTCATGCTCACGCAAACGCGCCACGGCCGTTATGTGTACGCTATGGGCGGCAATGAAGAAGCCGCGCGGCTTTCCGGCATCAACATTCGTTTGCACAAAACTGCGGTCTATGCGTGGTCGGGCTTAACTAGCGCCCTCGCTGCGCTCCTTCTCACCGCGCGCTTGAACTCGGCGCAGCCCATCGCAGGATTGATGTACGAGCTTGATGCCATAGCGGCAACGGTGATCGGCGGCACCAGCTTGCTCGGTGGTGAGGGCACGCTGCTCGGAACTCTGCTCGGCGCATTGCTCATGGGGGTGTTGCGCAACGGTTTGAACTTGCTCGGCGTTTCTTCATTCTTGCAGCAAGTCATCATTGGCAGTGTGATCATTCTCGCGGTATGGCTCGACGTGGGTTTGCGCGCACGGCGGCGCTCCTGAGCGCGATAAACCGGGAGTGGTTCAAATGCCATTCCGACTGCCAACATAAATTTGAATAGCGTCTTCGTCCGCATTTTGGCAGGCGAGCTTTGCCGCGCTCGATCCGGAGAATTTGCAAACCACAATGTAATGCACCAGCACCGCGCGAAGATTTTGAGGGTGATTGGCATTCGTAGCCGGCAGCAAAGGTAAGTGAAAGGCGTTTGCGAAAGGTCTGGCCCGTCACACCCATCTTTTGAAAAATCTTTGACGCATTTCAAGGCCGAACGGCCTCGAGATCGCATAAGAAAGTTTTGGCTTTTCCGTTTTATGCAGCACGTTCCCGCCGTGCAAGACGGAACGATGAATGGGGTGAAGCTAGCGCAGGAGAAATTACGGCTTGCAAATTTCGATAGCCCACCTCATCTTGCACTGCAGGTTCCTGCAGCTTTCGCCGCTTTTTTCGGCTGTTTAAACGACGTTCGGCGTAGATAATCAGTAAGTGGATGACTCATGAGTAATCTAACTCTCTTCTTTATGAGCGCAAGCATCATTGGGCTTGGCGCAACTCTCACTTTTGATCTGTGGGCGTTGTTTCTCAAGCATGCTTTTAAGATTCCCCCCTCCAACCTCTGTCTCGTAGGGCGCTGGCTGCGATACATGCCGGAAGGAATTTTTAAACATTCCAATATTATCTCTGCTCCACCTAAGCGCGCAGAATGTACGATAGGGTGGATTGCCCACTACATGATTGGCCTCACGCTCGCTAGCGTTTTTGTTGCATTGGTGGGTAACGACTGGCTTCAACGCCCAACCCTGATTCCCGCAATCGTGTTTGGGGTTGTCACGGTCTTGGCGCCATTCTTCATCATGCAACCGTCATTTGGGTTTGGCTTTGCCGCATCAAAGACGTCAAATCCTACGCAGGCACGACTTCGTAGTTTGATGAATCACATTGCGTTTGGCATAGGTCTTTACGTTTTTGGATGGTTGGCCAACTGGTTGTTATGAGCCTATGCCCAACCAAGCGATTGGTGCGGACGCCGCGCGCCGCATCTTTTTTGTAATTGTGCATACGGCATGTTTCACCAGCCTCATCGACCCCGGCGCAGAGTACAAGACTGCATAACCACAGTGTTAGACCTCCTCTCAGATTGGAGTACCATGGCCGAGTCCTTAGATACGCTC
>JABWAN010001059.1 GCA_013361015.1 Candidatus Zhuqueibacterota bacterium
GCCGGTTTTGTCGGAGGCAATGACGTTCGCCGAGCCGAGCGTTTCGACTGCGGCGAGATGGCGCACAATGGCGTTGCGCTTTGCCATGCGCTGCACGCCGAGGGCGAGCACCGCGGTCACCACTGCCGGCAAGCCCTCGGGCACCGCCGCAACTGCGAGCGCGACTCCGAGGATAAGCACGTCAAAAATTCCGCTGAACCCATGCACGTCTTCGACGAGAATGATGGTTGCAATCATGACCACGGCGATAACGACGACGATGAGGCCGAGCAGTTTGCCGACATGATCGAGTTCTTTTTGCAGCGGCGTGATCTCTTCCGGAGCCTGCTTCAACATTCCGGCGATGCGCCCCATTTGTGTTTGCATTCCGGTTGCCACCACCACTGCGCGGCCGCGGCCATAAGTTGCCGCCGTGCCGCTGAAGATCATATTGTCACGGTCGCCGAGTCCGACATCTTGCGCAATCGGCAGCGTGTCCTTCGAAACCGGTAGGCTTTCGCCGGTCAGGGCGGCTTCGCCGGTTTGCAGCGCGGTTTCTTGAATCAGGCGCGCGTCTGCCGGAATGGTGTCGCCTTCTTCAATGAGGATAATGTCGCCGGGAACAAGCTCTGTGGCTGGGATGCTTTGCCGCTCGCCGTCGCGAATGACATTGGCATGCGCCGCCGACATTTGGCGCAGCGCTCCGACCGCTTCCTCCGCGCGTGATTGCTGAATGTAACCCATGATGGCATTGAGCAGCACGACGGCGAAGATCGCCATGGCTTCATAGGGCAGCGCCGATTCGCGCTCGTACAACCACAACACGGTCGAAATCACCGTCGCGATGAGCAGCAGGATGACGAGCACGTCTTTAAACTGGGAGAGGAATTTTCTCCACGCGGGCACGGGCTTCTCCGCCGTCAGCTCGTTCTTGCCATATTTCTCCAGCCGCGCCCGCGCTTCCGTTTGGCTCAAGCCGTTCCGCGCATCAGTGTCGAACGCGGTCAATGCTTCTTCAACCGATTGTTGATAAACAGGTGCTTGATCTTGGCGCATCGTCGCCGTGCTCATTTATTCACCTCTCTTGTTCATAAGAGATAGTGGGCTTTCTATTCCAAGCGCGCATCGCGGACAAGAAAAACCGTGCACTATCCTCGTTTTGATAAAATTCTTAATTTTAACATTACCCCTTGCCGCTATTTCGTTCAGGTCGCGAATTACTGCAACACCGAGAAGGAAGCGACAATGCATTCGACTTTATACGCAATTGAAAGTATCGAAGGTACATTGAACTTAGATGAGAATTCCGTCTAAACTGCGGACAAGCCACTTCAGTTTCGGGTTTAACTCGATAACGAAAACATCAGTCGAGTAATAGCAGGAGGTTTCTATGTCATACCAAGCAGAAATCAGTCGTGCGAATCCAAGTTGTTTCCTTTTCTTAATAGATCAATCCGGTTCAATGGCCGACACATTTGGCGGTGGAGGTGCTAACAAACGTAAAGCTGATGGTGTCGCCGATGCAATCAATCGGCTCCTGCAAAATCTTATTATCAAATGTGCCAAAAGTGAAGGTATTCGAGATTATTATCACATTGGCGTCATCGGTTACGGAGCTACAATTGGTTCGGGCTTTACAGGTCATCTCACCGGTCAAGATCTTTCGCCAATTAGCCTGATCGCAAACTCTCCTTCTAAAATTGAAGAACGAACAAAGAAAGTAGATGATGGCGCAGGCGGTCTCGTTGACCAAACCATAAAATTCCCAATTTGGTTTGATCCGATCGCCAATGGAGGAACTCCTATGTGCCAAGCCCTTGATCAGGCAAAGTCAATTATCCAAAACTGGATCAATGAACATCCGTCATGTTTTCCTCCAATTGTCATCAACATCACAGATGGGGAAGCCACCGATGGCGATCCAACAGAAAAAGCCGAGGAAATAAAAAGATTGAGCAGTGTAGATGGCAATGTTCTGGTTTTCAATATTCACGTATCCTCGCAAAACGCTAGCCCTATTGAATTTCCAGATAAAGAGGATGGTTTACCAGACCAATTTGCAAAACTTTTGTTCCGCATGTCCAGCATTCTACCAACACATATCCAAAATGCAGCTAAGCAAGAAGGCTATCGCATCTCAGAAGCTGCTCGAGGTTTTGTTTTCAATGCGGACATGGTTTCCGTCATTCGATTTCTTGATATTGGGACTAGGCCAAGTAACCTGCGTTAAATGCCTGCATTTATGCAATTCTCAATAGCTCAGTTTCATCTTCCAAAGTTCGGAAACGAGAAA
>JABWAN010001060.1 GCA_013361015.1 Candidatus Zhuqueibacterota bacterium
GGCGCCCGTATAGTTGTTGATCGCGCAAGCCAAATACTTGCTGCGGCCCGCCTAGTCGAAACTGCTCGCTGAAGGGCGTGGTGCGATCGGCGAGGCCGCCGAGAAATCTCGTGTGCAACGTATGCGGGCCGAGCGTGTGATACGATTCTGCTTGTGAGAAGAATTTAATGAAAGACTTTGCGTCGGGCAGTGCCGGCTTCGCGTATTCATACATCAAATTGAAGTAACGCCCGCCACGAGTAAACGGCAATTGATCGCGGGTATCAACCACCGAATGTAAGCCCAATGTGGTAATCTGAGACGTGCCCACCGGATATCCCCCGCCGGAAATCCTTCCGAAATGAATCTCTTCCCACCGCAGCTCTGCCGACAAGGCGCCGAAGCGACGCACTTGTTGTCCCACGGATAGGCGCAAGCCGGTGCGGCGCTCTGAAAATTTGCCCAACGTCTCGTCGAGAGCTTGATTGCCATAAATAAAGTTTTCCTGCCCGCGATGATATGCGCTGGCAGAAAGCGTAAGAAAAGTTTTGAAAATGCGGTCCGAGCGCCACGAGAGGTTCGCCTTCTGCTCGCGCGCGCCCAGAGCGCCGTGCAAGAACAGCTTGCTGCCCGTGCCCCAAACGTTTTCGTTGCCCAATTCCAGGAACGCTAAGTTGCCGCGCTCGCTTTGATAATGGTCGCCCACCTGGATGACGTTGTAGGCCTTTTCTTCCACTTTGATTTTCAGCAATGCTCCGCCTTCGTCCCGTCGCTGCGGCATCAGGCTCACGTTTTCAAACAATCCGGTGCTGTGAATGTTGTCGATGCCACGGCGCGCGCGCTTGGAATTGAAAATCTCGCCGGCCTGCAATGAGAATTCGCGTAATACGACCATCGCTTGTGTGCGTTGCAAGCCCTCGATCTCAATTTGCGCCACGCGGCCTTCGTCGATCGTGATCTCCAACACGCCGGAGGTCGAGTCAAATTGCACGTTCGCGATTTCCGCCAAGGCATAGCCATCGCGGCGATAATGCTCGATCAGCGCCGTAAGATCCGCTTCGCCTCTTTGATGATTGAGATGCGCGCCGCGCGGTGATTTTATGCACCCGAGCAAAACGGAATCGGCATAAACGCTATTGCCGTGCATCCGGACTTCGTGCAATCTAGGATTGCGCGTGAGGAGATAAGTCAAGGTATCCAGCGCCAAGCGCGCTTCGACCACGCCGTAGTCGCCGCTCGCGTATATTTCCTCGACGCGGTGCTGCAGCTCGTGTGGCGTAACTTCAAACGCATTGCCGTTGCGCGCGTGCGCCCAAGCGTTATGCTCCGTAGCACCGCGCACTTTGACTTCACGAATGAGGTGGGCTCGTTCCGCGGGTTGTGTGAGCGGGCGATTGCGGCTGCGATAGAGCTCGCGCAGCTTCGGTATTTGCTCCAGCATGCGCTCATAGCCGATCTGTATGAGCGTATCCAGCTCCGTGAAATCGAGCGAAGTGCGGGACAAATCTTCCAACGAAATTAGGATATCCGCGGCGGCACGTTGCCGTGCGTTTTTTTCCTGCTGCATAATCGTGGTGACTTGATCCGCAAATTCCCAGGGTGAGGCCAGATTTTCCTTCGGACGCAGATTCGAAGTGGCGTCCACGGCAATGACGATATCGATGCCGTAGCGCCGCACGACATCCACCGGGATGTTGTTCGCAACGCCGCCGTCGACCAATAACATGCCCTGCCGAGGAACCGGAGCTATCAACAGCGGCAATGCGCCCGAGGCGCGAATCGCTTCACTCAAATCGCCGTTCTCCAGCACCACTTCTTCGCCCGAATACACGTCCGTGGCAATCGCGCGAAACGGCAAGTGTAGATTGTCAAAACTGCCGCTCGCCCAGTAATTCGCGTTCCAAGTAAGCTCGGTCAAAACTGAATGGAGCTTTTGCCCCGCGGTGAGCGCGCGCGGGAGGTGAGGCTTGAGGCCTTGCAGGCGAATACGCAACAGGGCCAGATCGCGATCCTGTTTTTGACTCAGCAGCAAGTTCTTGCGAGGCGGCGTGTCTTTCATGATTTCATCCCACGCAACTTCGTGTACGATTTTGCGAAGCTGCGCTGCGGAATAGCCCGCAGCATACATGCCGCCCACGAAACTGCCCATGCTAGTGCCAACGATGAAATCGAGGTGAAAATCGTTTTCTTCCAAAGCCTGCAGCACGCCGATTTGCGCGAGACATCGCGCGCCGCCGCCGCTTAATGCCAACCCAATGCGCGGAGGCGCCAACTCGCGATACGGAATGAAAG
>JABWAN010001061.1 GCA_013361015.1 Candidatus Zhuqueibacterota bacterium
AACTTGGTGAAGGCTGGAATCGAATTTGATTATAACGATCTTGATTTCGACTACGGCACGATCCAATCCGGCGGACAGGCCGCGGAAAAGTATCAGAATCGCGTGCAGATGCGCCTGTTCCCCATTCGCGAGGCCGCATACTTGCAAGACAAGCTCGAGGTCAAAGAGTTCACCGCGAACCTCGGCTTGCGTTTGGATTACAGCAACTCAAACGTCACGTGGTGGGATTTGAATCCGTATGACCAAACTTTCTTCTCCTCCCGTTACAACAACGCGCTGGCATTTCTCACCAAAGACGCGAAGCCGCAATGGCAGGTTAGCCCGCGCGTGGGCATCGCGCATCCGATCACGGAAAATTCCAAGCTGTTTTTCAATTACGGCCATTTCAAGCAGGTGCCGCAATATGAAAGTCTGTTCCGCGTCGAGCGCGACGCGACGCGCGCGATCACGAGCTTCGGCAATCCCGACCTCATTCTCGCGAAAACCATTTCGTATGAGCTGGGATTCGACTATATCGTGACGCAAGATGTGCTGGTGCAAATGGCCGCGTTCTACAACGATATTTCGGATCAGCAAGATTTCACTTCGTATCAATCCCTCTCCAAAGGCTTTGCCTACACCAAATCCACTTCCAACAATTATCAGGACATTCGCGGCTTCGAGCTGACGCTGCGCAAGACCTTTGGACGATGGTGGACCGGCTTCGCGAATTATACCTATCAAGTGAGCACCACGGGCCACTTCGGCAGCTCGCGGCAGTTTGACGATCGCACGCAGCAAAAGAAATGGGACGAGGCCACGGTCAATCTTTATCAAGACCGTCCGATTCCACAGCCTTATGCGAGAGCGAACGTCAATCTCTACACGCCGAGCGACTTCGGGCCGAAGTTTCTCAATCATCGCGTGCGCGGCGGCTTCATGCTCAACCTCACACTGGATTGGCAAGCGGGCTACTGGACCACGTGGAATCCAAATCCCGGCGCCTTTCCTTCGGTGGCATACAATGTCAAGGCCAATGATTTCTTCAGTGCCTATTTGCGCGTTGACAAGACCATCAATTTCGGAAAGCTCAGAACCCAGTTCTTCATGGACGTGAGCAATGCTCTCGATACGCACCGTTTGTGGAATACTGGAGACTTCGATTATTTGTCCTCCCTCCATCTTCCCGAGAGCGAGGTGTACTCATATCTTAACATTCCCGGCAGCGACAAAGTGGGAGACTACCGAAAACCAGGCGTTGATTTTCAACCCATGATAAACGGAGTGGGTTTGACCAAGCCTCCCGAGGCCGGGGATCGCGCTTGGTATTATCACCCGGCAAGCGGAAAATACTATGAAGGCGTCAACGGGCAATGGGTTGAAGTCGAAAAGAGCAAACTCAATCAAGCGCTCAAAGACAAAGCGTATATCGACATGCCGAATGCTTCCACGTATTGGTTTTTGGATCCGAGGAAAATTTATTTCGGCGTGAGAGTTTCTTTTGATATTGGGCAGAGGTAAACCATTCACCGCCCGGGCGCTCATAGCAGCCGGGCGGTTGAGCAAACAGAGGCAACCATGAAAACGCAAACGATGAAATTCGGAACTCGGCTGCTTGCGCTCTTGATAAGCCTTTGGATCTTGAATGGCGCTTCCGCGGGTTATGCGCAAGACATTCGGTGGCTGCGAGTGGGCGAATTGCAATCGCCCATCAATGAGATGGGCGCCGAATATGAAGTTGAATTCAACTTCCCCGGCGGCAATTCGAACTTTTTCTCGTGGCCTGCGCAATACGGCATCAATCAAAACGTCACGCGCATGAAGGGCGTGTGGATTGGCTGCCGGAATTTCGACGATCCGGTGGAAAAAAAGATAAAAAGCGTCAAGGTGATCGGCGCCGGCCCCAGAGCCGCGGCCACGCCCGATGTGATCTTTCCGCAGGAAATAAAACTCATTGGAAAATTTCCCCGGCCCACTGTGATCGTTGACGATGCGCCCGCGACGGCGCTTGAGCAATATGATTTGGTGGATGAGTATGATGCGAATCTGCCGTGCGACCGTATGGTTTTGGTGCGCTTCAACACTTCGATGGGAGTTTCGGTCACAAAGAAGGTCCTGGCGTTCTCGCAGTCGGATCAAAGCAATTATTATATCAACGACTATGTTTTCAAAAACACCGGCATCATTGCCGCGGCCGGTACCGTGAAGCAACAGACGCTGGATAGCGTTTGGGTTTATTTCCACTATCGCTACGCGTTCGGCGGAGAAACCGTCACCGGCGGCTC
>JABWAN010001062.1 GCA_013361015.1 Candidatus Zhuqueibacterota bacterium
CTCATCCATAGCGGCGCTGCCCTGCGCCTCGTCGGCATTGAAGCACGTGAATTTTGTGATCACCACGGGAGGAACGTAAGGGTTGTCGCGAATGCTGTCGGGATGAAAAACGTTGAAGCCGTTGATACCGCCAAAGAACATCTCACCTTTGGCGTTCTTGAAATATGCCGGGTTGAACTCGTTGCTTTGCAAGCCGTCGCCGGAATCGTAGTTGCGAAAAACTCGAGTGCGGTAATTGAAGCGGGAGAGTCCTCGCGCTGTGCTCAACCACAAATTCTCATGGTCATCTTCCAGAATTCCAACGACAATGTTATTTGCCAGGCCGTCCTCTGTGGTATAGGCAGTAAAACGCTCCGTTGCGCGCTCGAATTTATTCAACCCACTTCCCGTAGCCAACCAGATCCCGCCGTGCCGGTCTTCATGAATGGCATTGATCTGGTCGCTCGAAATGCTAGAGGGATCATTCGGATCGTGGACAAAGCGCGTGAACTGCGAAGTGTTGCGATTCAGGCGGTGCAAGCCGCCGAGCGTGCCGATCCAGATCGTGCCGTCGCGCGTTTCCAAAATGCTGAGGCAGAAATCATTGCTCAGGCTGTAAGGATCGCCGGGATGGGGTACATAGCGTTCGACGTGCGAACGGGTTGCATCGAATTTGTCCACACCGGCATTCGTTCCGACCCAAAGCGTTTTGCTGTGATCTTCTTTGACAAAAAAAATATTGTTACCGCGGGTTGCGCGAGGACTTTCCTTGTCATAGGCATAAGCTGTGAAACTGCCCTCCGGTGTTCGGCGATATAACCCCGAAATAGTTCCGACCCACAGATCTCTGGCTGAATCTTCAAAAATGACGTTGATGTTGTTTTTGAAAGCGTTTTGTACATTGTGAGGATCGTGAATGACACGGGTGAATCGTCCTGCTTCATGGTCAAAGCGATGCAGGCCTTCCTGCGTTCCAACCCACAACACACCGGTGTGATCTTCGCATAGGCTCAACACGAAGTTGTTGCCAGGCGCCGAAGACGTATGCAAGAAATGTCGGAATGGAATCGGAGGAAGTGTGAGTTTGTCTAAACCAGCAGACGTTCCGACCCAGAGCATGCCGGAGCGGTCTTGATACAGTGAACTGATGCTGTTGTCGCTTAGACTGGAAGGATTCTGCGGGTCGTGGAAAAAGCGTGTGAATCGCCGGGTTGTCGGCTCAAAAACATTGAGACCCCTTTCTGAGCCAATCCAAAGCCCGCCGTTGCGATCTTCAAGTATTGAATGGATAAAGTGCTCCACCTGGAAAATGTGCTCGGCCGCCGTGTTTTGAGCAGAATGAGAAAGACTCGCATTGTCGGGTTGGAACCTCAACAACTCACCTTTGGTCGTGCCGAGCCACAGAAGCCGGGCATGACCCTGCGCCATCGCCGAAATCCTGCCCAAGTTGGAGGCTTTGAAATCTGCAGTATCACGGGCATGGTTCTTCCGGTTGGCTTCGAGTTCAAAGAGGCCGCCACTGGTAACTACCCAGAGGTTCTGCAGGTGATCTTCGTACAGTGCGACGATCCAGTTGCGCCCCGGCCCGCCCGCGCTTTGCGGCGCATGAAAGAAGCGCGTGCATTCCCCGGTACTTTGATCAAACCGATTCAGGCCGTTACTCGTTCCCACCCAAAGGACGCCATCTTCATCCTGCCATATCGCATTGATCCAATTGTCGCTTAGACTCTGAGCCTCGGCTGGATCGTGAAAAAAGCGCGTAACATGTTGGGTGCGCGGATCGAATCGATTGAGGCCGCGCTCCGTCCCAATCCACAGCGCGCCATCGTGGTCTTCAATGAGAGAAATGACTGTGCTGTTTGAAAGTGAGTTGGCATTGCGCGGCTCGTGGCGATGAACCAGGAAGCTATAACCGTCGTAGCGATTCAACCCGTCTTGCGTGCCGAACCACATGAAGCCGTGGCGGTCCTGCAGCATGCAGAGGATCGAGCTTTGCGAAAGACCTTGTTCGAGCCCGATCCGCTGGAACTTGATCTGTTCGTTTTGCGCCAACAGAAGGGAGAAGTCGAGCACCGTCGCCAAGCTCAAGACGGGCAATACTCTTCTGCACAGCTTCTGCAAATTCATGTTTTCCGTTGCGCTTTCATGAACGATTCAATCGCCAGTCTTAAGCCAATACTACACCGTTAGGGTTTGTTAAAAAATAAGCTTTACAATTAAATATTTTGTGTTATCTTGTAGACATGCACAATTTAAAGGCCTACAAAAACAAGTACAAACGTCT
>JABWAN010000059.1 GCA_013361015.1 Candidatus Zhuqueibacterota bacterium
CATCAAGTAAGGATCGTATGGATTTTCCACCAGGGCAGATTTTTCGTCGAGGCCGTGAGCTTGATCTCGTGCTCTGAACAACTGATGAGCCAGCGGTGCAACTTGCCGTTTTGCGATTCGAATTTGTCGAGCGTGCGCGCATCGTCAGCGTTGATATTCTTGCGCATTTTGATTTCAACCAGATGAAGCCGTCGGGCTTCTTCAACAATTAAGTCGATTTCGTTTTTATTGGTGTCGCGATAATAATAAAGCTCAAAGAGGCGTTGGCCGTGAAGCTTTTCTTTCAAGAGCTCGACGATCAAACAGTTTTCAAAAATCTGCGCCGCGACCGGGCCGGCCTGCAGAGTTTTATGATCGGGATATTTGAGCAAGTAAGCGAGCAAGCCCGTGTCAACGAAATAAAGCTTGGGCGCCTTGATGACGCGCTTGCCGATGTTCTTGAAATAAGGACGCAGCAAGAAAATGATGCGACTCGTTTCCAGCAACGAGAGCCAATGTTGCGCCGTCGTATGGCTGAGGCCGCAGTCTCTCGCAAGATCAGAGACGTTCAAGATCGCGCCGGCGCGCGCAGCCAGCAGTTCCATGAAGCGTTGAAACTGGCTCAGGTCTTTCACAAGGTTGATCTGCCGGACATCTCTCTCGACGTACGTGTGCAGATAGGAGCCGTAAAAAATTTTCGCGTCAACGCCGTGCACCGCCGGGTCCGGGTAAAAGCCGTTGTAGAGTCGCTCAAATAAAGCTTCCAAGCTCGTCGCACGCTGCATCTCAAGCTCGGCAAGTGAAAACGGCAGCAACTCAAATAAGGCGATTCTTCCCGCCAACGACTCCGTGAGTCCGGCCATCAAATGAAAAATCTGCGAACCGGTTAAAAGATAGCGGCCCTTTTGAGTCCGGTTGCGATCGACCTGGATTTTGAGATACGGCAAAAGCTCGGGCACATATTGCACCTCGTCCAACACGGAAAACGGCGGCACGTTTTCCACAAACAAGCCGGGATCGTCTTTCGCCTGCCGTTGCAAAACCGGATCATCAAAAGTGAAATATTTACTCTGCGAAAACTGGCGCAGCAACAGCGTCGATTTGCCTGCTTGCCGCGGACCGGTGACGGCGATCACAGGAAATTGTTTGGCCGCAAGCCGGACTTTGGCTTCGATCGTTCTTGTGACGTAGTGCATGGCAGTCGTCTTACTTGTTGAGATTAACGTCATGATGCGCCTGGCAATGCCTGGCATTGTTCGTTTCGATCTCAAAGCCGAAGGCGCAAGGAAATTAGCTCCCAACAAGTATAGAACATTTTATGCAGATTGCAACTTCAAATTGCAATTTGCATAAAAGACTTTTTCCCTCTCAGAGTTTCTTCACCGCATCACCAACGCGAATCGTGCCTGCTTGCACGACTTTGGCATTCACGCCGCGCAAATGCAGTTCTCTTCCGACGGGAGAATTGACGAACTTCACGGCCTCTACTCCAAACCGGGAAGTGAATTTTTTGCAGCCGGTGTGAGGTTGCGCGGTGATTTCCACAATGGCCGAGCCGAGCGCGAGCCGTGTTCCGGCGGGCGCATTCGCTTCACTCAAATCCAGATCGATATACAGTTGATCCCCGGCAAGCGGCCAGCGTTCCTTTTCTTGTGCGATCAAAGCAATCGCGCGCGCGTTCATGAGGTTGAGTTGCATGTCGGGATGCGCAGTCCCATCGTCAGTGCGCGAGCTGCCGCGCGTTTTCCAATTGTCGCCGACAAGTCCTTCGTTGAGATCGAGCTCGCCAATCTCCAAAACTTCGCGCGCTTCGATTTCTGGCCGCCGCACAATGAGCGCAAGCACTCCTGCAGCCTTCGGCGATTGCTTGATCACATCGAGTCCGGCCTGGAGCTCTTCGTAGGTCAAATGCTTGGGTTGCGTTATTGTCCCCAGCAACTCATGCGGCGCTGCGGGGCTTGTCGTTTTGGTAGTGCTCATGACTTGATGTCCCTCAATTGACGTGAATCTAAACCGGGAAAGAGTTATACGAGCGCGAGGTGCAGCCAATCTAGTTCGCATGCTCCAGCACGTAGATGACCCACGGCGCGGTTTTGGTTTCACTCACCCATGAGTATGCTTCGTCCGGGTTCGCCAAGGGCTTGTAGGTATTGATCGCCTTCAATCCCGCACGCTTATACACTTCATGGTAGTCTTCCTCCGTCCACAGAATATCTTCTACAGGCCGTTTGTCCGCCACATCCAACATCACAATCAGAACCTTCCCACCGCTTTGCACGGAACGGTTTTGTGGAAAATCCTTCGTAGAGAACGAGGCCCACTCGTTGACGTAAATTTCCGGAGACGAGACAAGATTTACGATGCGACCGCCGGCCCTCAGCGCACGCTTCAAAGAGCGCAGCAGCGTGACCTTCTTCTCCATCGTGGGGATGTTGTCAAAAGTAAACGCGGACAAGACCAGATCATTTCCTGTCACGAGCCCGTCGAGATTGCCGTCCGGCACGAGAAAATATTTGCCCTGCGGGTCGCGCTCACGAGCCTGTGCGAGCATAGGCTCTGAGATATCGACACCCACAACGTCGAACCCAAGTCTACGCAAGAACCGCGTCGAACGCCCCGCACCGCAACCGAAGTCAAGAGCTTTCGTACCTCGGACATGCTCGCCAATGATCGCAGGCAGATCGCGATATGCAAGATAATACGTTCCCGGAAACTCGAGCGTGGCATAGGCTTGCGCCCGCGCTTGGTCAGCATAGACATTGGAAAAATTTGTCTTCATATTCTGTTCCTTGACTCACAGGTTCACATGATTTGTTGAGGGTATTCTCTCGGTTAACGGTGGAGAACGCGGTACGATCACCTCTGTATGGCTCTGAGGTGCATCGCATGATGCTAGGGTCGGCCTTTTATGTTCTGTCGCTGCTTCACCGAGGTGCGTTCTTCGCTTGTTTACCGAGGTGGTCTCTTCGAGCGAGGTGGCTTGGAGTCGAAAGCATGTGCGCTTCGGCTTGAACTCGTCATTCAGAAAACTTTTGAGCACTCGGCACAAGCTTAATTACGCAAGAGGATTCTCAAGAAAATACTGTAGCGCAAGCTGCCGGCTTGCAAGCCATCCAAAGCGGACAAGAAGACGCGCTCAGGCTTCATCATGCCAGGACGCACCCTTTTGCTTTTTGAAATCCGCGAAGCGCTTGAATATCTAAAAAATTGAATCAGTGTAAAAAAAGCAAAGATTTTCGGGACACAAAAAGGAAAGGACGCAAAAACATTTTTTGTGTGCTTTCCTTTTTGTGTCCTGTTTAGTTGCGACTTGTCCGCGTTGGGTCAGCGCGGGGAACTAGCCCCCTCGGTAAACAAGCGGAGATGACTCTCAAGAACGCGCAGCGACAAACCAAAAAAGAAAAGAACCATACCGCAGTGCCCTGAAAACCGAACCCCTGCCACACGTAACCGAGGTATTACTGTTGCTGGAAAAATTGTGGGCCGAACTTTAACGCTTGCCAACTAGAATGTTACGCTCGCATACGCGCGCACGGGAAACGTGCCGAAGCTTTTGATCTTCACCGGCACTGCAGAGAAGCGGAAGCCAGAATCGGGTAATTGCTCCAATCCACACAAATGCTCGACGATGGGAATTTCCGTGTTGAGCAAAATGCTATGCACGGGACGATGGCCGTCATCCGTGCAATCAATGTTGAATGAATCAATGCCGACCAACACGGCTCCGGCATCCGCCAAATACTTCGCAGTGTCCGCGGTTAAAAACGGATGGCTCTCGAAATACTGATCCGTGCGCCAATGTTGATCCCAACCGGTGTGAAATAAAACCGCTTTGCCGCGCACATTCAAATCACGAAGCGAAGCAGGCGTGATGCCGCGTGCAGATCTTTGCGTGGCGCGCACAATCACGCTTTCCAGTTCTGCCAGGGAAGAGAGCGGCAGTTCCGACATATCTTTGCCGTGCGCATAGCGATGAAACGGGCTGTCGAGGTACGTGCCCGTGTTTGCCACCATTTCGATTTTGCCGATGTGAAACTCCGTGCCTTCGGCATAACGTGCGCGCGAAGCTTCGCGGCTGAGATAATCGCAAATAATCGGCGCGGGCAGACCTTTGTACGTGATCATGCCGTGTTCGATGGTGTGGCTGAGGTCGAGGAGCTTTGATTTGGAGGAAGAAGAGGGCATAAGGACCATCCATCGTTTTAGAAATGAATATCGGGAGTGCGAAGTTATCATTCAGCAGGAATCTTTTTAAGCATAAGCATAGTGGCTCGGCTAAAAAAGATTCCTCCTCAATGACATCGCATAAGCGTGGCGTGTTCAAATCAAAAGCACAAGATCAAGCGGCTTTCTCCAAACACACTTCCGCAACCGGTTGCGTCTGTGTGCGCGCAGAAGCAACTGGCTCAGTTTTAGTCACCGTCTGCGCGCGATTGACAATAATCAATACTACTGCGGCAACAATAATCGCCGCGGCGAGTATTGAGCGCGGTGTGAGTGCCTCGCTTGCGAACGCATAACCCAAAATGAGCGCAATGACGGGATTCACGTAAGCATAGGTTGAAACGCGCGCGGGCGTGGTCACCCGCAATAACCACACATATGCCGTAAACGCGATGAGCGAACCGAAGATTGCAAGATAAGCCAGCGCCACCAGCGAGCGTGTGGATAACGCAGAAAAACTAAACGTGCTGGCCTCTCCGGAAAGCAGCCCGGCGAGAAAAAGCAATCCGCCGCCGCACAGCATTTGCATTGCCGTGGACATGAACGGCGATTTGGGCAAATTAACTTTGCGCGAATGCAACGAGCCTGTAGCCCATGCCATGGTCGCAAAAAACAGGGCGGCAAGTCCAAACGCATCGAAACGCTCACTCCTCACGTCTCCGAGACCGATGAGCACCATCATCCCAGTCAAGCCGAGGCCGATTCCGATCATTGTGATGGAGTTGGGCCGCTTCATGCCGTACCAAATCCAATCAAGCACGACCATCCACAACGGAACAGTCGCTACCACTAACGCCGCGATGCCCGAAGGCACGGTTTGCTCTGCCCAGGTCACGCCGCCGTTTCCAATCAACAGCAGCAGTGCGCCAATTAACGTGGCGGAACGCCATTGCGCCAACGTCGGCTTGGCTACGCCGGTGAAACGGAGCCACACATATAAAATCGCGCCGGCCAGAAGGAAACGCACACCTGCCATCAAAAACGGCGGAATGGTTTCAATCGCAATGCGAATGCCAAGATAAGTTGAGCCCCAAATCAAATACACGGCAGCGAAGGCGGCAATGATGAGAGCTTGCGAAGCTTTGTGATCGTCAAGAATTTTACTCACGTGGCGCTCCTTTACCAAATTTTTTCCAACGGCATGACTACAGCATTTAAGTTTGAAGGGAGAGCGAGATTTGTTTCAGCGTGCAGGCAGAATTCCGAGGTCGGGCCAAGCGTCATTTGCCGTCCCCACAAATCGCAATGCGAAGTCCATGGCGCGAGCAGGCGGTAGAAATCGGTGTAGTTTATGCCAGGGGGTTTCGCAAGCCAGTATGCGACTCGCGCCGCGCTCAAGCTTTCCGTTCCCGCGCGTAAGCGATACAACCCGGCTGTTCCGCCCAGTGCGCCGCTGGCGGCTTGGTCGTGCGCAGCTTGGCGTGCGCCGGAGATCGCTGCTTGTTCCAAGCGATCAAGCACAGCGCTGCCATCAATGAGATACCAGTCCTCGTAAGCTTCCGATTTCGCCGGCAACCATGGCGCTAGCTCAATACGAAAGGAAGATGAAAGCACAAAGCCCTGCGGCTTGTGTTCGTTCAACGCTTGATGAAAGCGGAGCAAATGCTGCTCATAGGTGTCACGCTCAATCTCGGTCCGGCGCCAATGCCAGAAAACATAGGCCAGCATCGCATGTACCTCGCGGCAATGTGAGATAAGATGAGATCGGCGCTCTCGCCCAGAGTTGTCGTTCTGAAAGAATCTTTTTTAGTACTGGAAGCCATCCCCGCGAGTGAAAAGATTCCTTCCGACTGACCGCTTTGGAGCTAGAGCGACTTTGGAGCTTGTAGCCCTCGCGTTAGGCCAATATATTAAAAAAATTTCGACCAGAACAGATTCAGTTGCTTGCAATTGTGACCAGAACAGTTTATTTTCCGTGCAAATTGTATCCTCCCAATGTGGCACCAATACGTTTCGCAAAAAGAAAGGTTGCTCGGAGTACAAAATATGCATACTCAAACCGCTTCCATGAAAGCGCATTTGTACGAAAAAGTCGCCGGCCGCATTACGACGATGATCGAAAAGGGCACGCTGCGCCCCGGTGAGCGCGTGCCCTCCGTGCGCAAACTGAACGAACAGCTCGGCGTCAGCATGTCAACCGTGTTGCAAGCCTATGCTCTGTTGGAAGATCGCGGCGTGCTCGAAGCGCGGCCGCAATCGGGATTCTATGTGCGCTTGCGCCAGCGCGAGCTGCCGCCGGAGCCGCGCACCTCCAAGCCTACCATCTCCGCCACAAAAGTTGACATCAGCCTGCTCGCGGAAGAAGTGCACGAAGCCGCATTGAATCCGCACAACGTGCCGCTGGGCTGCGCCACCGGCAGCCCCGACTTGTTGCCCAGCGCAAAATTAAATCGCTTGCTGGGCGCGATTGCGAGACGCTCCGTCAGCGCAACCAATCGCTATGACTCGCCGCAAGGCCACCACGAGCTGCTGCACCAAATCGCGCGACGCTCACTGGACTGGGGTTGCCACTTGACGAGTGAAGATCTCATCATCACTTTCGGCGCGACCGAAGCGCTCAATCTCTGCTTGCGTGCTGTGACTAAACCCGGCGATACCATCGCCGTCGAGTCCCCAACGTACTTCGGCTTTCTGCAAATCTTAGAAAGTCTCAATCTCAAAGCGCTCGAAATTCCCACGCATCCGCGCGAAGGCATGAGTTTGGAAGGATTGGAAACGGCGCTGCGGCGCGAGAAAATCGCCGCGTGTTTCGTCGTCGGAAATTTTCACAACCCGCTCGGCAGTTGCATGCCCGAGGCGAATAAGAAAGCACTCGTGGAAACGTTGTCGCGGCGCGGGATTCCGTTGCTCGAGGATGACGTTTATGGCGATCTTTTTTTCGGCAACAGCCGCCCCAAACCCTGCAAAGCCTTCGACAAACACGGCATGGTGTTGACGTGCTCCTCGTTTTCCAAAACGCTTTCACCGGGCTATCGCGTCGGCTGGGCCGCGCCGGGAAAATTTCGCGAGCACGTGCGGCGCTTGAAACTCACCAACACGATTTCCACTGCCACCTTGCCGCAGATGGCGATTGCGGAGATGCTGCAAAATGGCGGCTATGATCGCTACATGCGGCACTTGCGCAAAGTCTACGAAATGCAAATGCAGGTGATGTCGCAAGCCATCTGCAAATATTTTCCGGAGAGCACGAAAATCACGCGCCCCATGGGCGGGCATGTGTTATGGGTGGAGTTTCCCATTGCAGTCGACTCGTTTGAGTTATATCACAAAGCGCTCGAAAAAAACATCAGCATCGTTCCCGGTCCGCTCTTTTCTCCCAAGCGGCTCTATCGCAATTTCATCCGCTTGAATTGCGGCTATCCGTATACCGAGCGCATCGAGCGCGCCATGATTACGCTCGGGCAGATCGCGGCGAGGATGCTTTAGAAGAGCGAAAGGCGAATCTCGTTTCTCACCCTTCGCCCTTCACCCATTGCCTTTCACTCTGCGCTTTCTCACGCGCAATCGAATCGCCTGCTCAATAAGAAAGTCTATCGGCTGCGCTTGCACTTCTTTTACATTGCGGTAGACAATATGCCGCACTTGCTTTCCATCTCCCTCCAACACATGAAAAGGATCGTCAAGCAAAACGCCGAACTCAAACACGAGCTTCACGTGATCATCAAACGGAAAGAGGCCGCAAAAATATCCGCAATCGGGATGACGGTAACCAATCGCATGCCAGCCGGGATATGCCGCTTCCATAGCTTCCGGCGCGGCTGCGCGAATTAACTTTCGCAAGCGTTCCGCAATGCGACGAATCATCGTCGAGTGCCGCGCAAGAATGTATTCCGGCGTGATCGCCGGTTTTACAACGCGCGCGTTTAAGTGTTGCTTCATGGTGAAAAAACTCCTATTGATGCGAATTAATGAACCAACCACAGAGCAAACTCTCAATGGTTCGTAGAAAGTAACTGAATTTTGCACTGGTGCTATCGCCGACCGTCGCCTGCTGATGAATCATCAGACTAGAAGATGCAAGCCAGCGGAGGTTGGTGGATGCACTCCTGCAAAATTCTGGAAGTAGCTAACGACAAAACTATATTGCCACGGAATCATCTTACCCAAAGCTTTTCTTCTGTTGCGTCGCTGCTCCACCTGCGTGTCATCTTTGCTTGTTTACCTGACTTTTATCTTTTCAAGCTAGCTGACTTCGAAGCAATGGCATCCCGCTACCTAACCGAGAATTTCAAACGACCAGCGTTGCAACCCGCTTGAAGGAACGACCATGCCCTCGGAATTTTTCCTTCGCAGCCGCCGCGTCGTCACGCCTAAAGGCGTGCGCGCCGCCACCATCCATATTCAAAACGGCGTGATCGCCGAAGTGATGAGCTACGATTACGAGAACAGCGCAATGCCGCGCGAAGATCTCGGCGACCTCGTCATCATGCCCGGCCTCGTCGATATTCACGTGCACCTCAACGAACCAGGTCGCACCGAATGGGAAGGCTTTGAAACGGGAACAAAAGCCGCGGCTGCCGGCGGCGTCACGACGCTCGTCGATATGCCGTTGAATAGCACGCCGGTCACGACCACGCTCACAGCATTGCAAGAAAAACGCCAAGCCGCAAGCAAAAAGCTGTGGGTTGATTGCGGCTTTCACGCAGGCCTCATTCCCGGCAATCGTCATGAACTTGAGCCGTTGATGCAGGCCGGCGTGCTCGGTGTGAAAGCCTTCTTGGTGCATTCCGGCATTGATGATTTTCCGAATGCGACGGAAGACGATTTGCGCGCGGCCATGCCCATCATTGCCAAACATGGCGTACCGCTCCTCGTTCACGCCGAAATAGAAACCCGCAACAATTCTCTCCTTGAGGAGGGTGTCATTGAACATGCGCGCGCAAGTAGTGTTTATGATAGCGCCGATCCGCGCAGCTATCAAGCTTATCTCGCCTCGCGTCCACACGCTTGGGAACGCGAGGCCATCGCACGGATGATTAAGCTGTGTCGAGAATACAATAGCAGAGTACATATCGTTCATCTAGCTTCGGCCTCTGCCATTCCCATGATAGAACAAGCGCGCGGACAAAGCCTCCCCCTCACTGTCGAAACTTGTCCGCATTATTTGTTTTTTGCCGCGGAAGAAATCGCCGACGGCGATACGCGCTTCAAATGCGCGCCGCCTATGCGCGAGGCCGATAATCGTGAGCAGTTATGGGCCGCACTGCAAGCCGGCGTGATTGATTTCATCGCTTCCGATCACTCGCCCTGCCCTCCCCAAATGAAGCGGCTTGATGAAGGAGATTTTATGCGCGCGTGGGGCGGAATCGCCTCGTTGCAATTCACTTTGCCCGTGATGTGGACCGCGGCGCAACAACGTGGAGTCTCGCTGTTTGATTTGAGCGAATGGTTATGCCGCCGTCCTGCACAATTGATTGGCTTGCAAAACCGCAAAGGCGCGATTGCACCGGGCTATGATGCCGATCTCGTCTTGTGGAATCCCGAAGCTTCATTCACGCTCGCTGCGAGCATGATTCATCATCGCCATAAACTCACGCCGTATGAAGGACGCAAGCTGATCGGGGTGGTCGAGAAAACACTTTTGCGGGGAGAGACGATTTATGATCATGGGAATTTTAGCACGGCCCCATTGGGGAGTTTAATATGATTGAATTGTCATCGAACCCCGTGCACGGTTTGATCAATCTTGTTTCGCGAGGATGATGGTCGGCTGCCTGCGTGCACAAAGACAAGCATTGACAAAAATGTGTTTCAAAATTCGTGGCGGGTATTGTTTTCATAGTCAAGACTTCTTATTTTCATGGGGTCATCATATGACTTGAATCACTCCGAATACATAATTTTTTTCTTACTCGACCTCCCCCTCCGGAGCGCGGTGGGATACGGCGATTCAACAAGCGCTCAACACTTGCGCGAGCATACTTGTCATTCTTTCTCCTGATTCCGTCAGCTCGGAAAACGTGCTCGACGAGATCGGCTTTGCCCTGCACAAAAAGAAACATATCGTGCCCGTGCTGATTAGGCCGTGCGACATGCCCTTTCGCTTGCTCCGTTTTCAATTCGTTGATTGCTCGCAAGATTATCGACAAGGATTGCGCGAATTGTTGGAAGATTTGCAGAAAATGGGATTGGCCGCGCCGAACACTGCAAAGCCGCCGACATCGCCACTCGCGCCTGAGCCAAAAAAGTTCGACCACCAGAAGAGATGCTGCAGTCGCAAGTTGTTCATCCTTCATCTTCTTCTCATCAAAAACCAAGAACGGTCTTTGCATGGCGAGATTATGCTGTTTCATTAGCATTGACTGTTGCGCTCTCGTTGGGTGTTTGGAAAGTATTGGATTGGACGGTTTCTTCTCCACAAAAGCCGCCCGCGACAAAGCAGATCGATGATTCTTCTGCGACCAAACGCCAATCTTCCATTCAACCACTCAGCGAGCAGCTTATTGACAAGAAACAAGGTAATACCTCTACGGAAACTAAACGCGGAAATAAGCCCACAACGCCGTTAACGACACCCGAAAGCCGTGTGCGTACCACGCTGCCGGGCATGCGGTTCATTCGCGGCGGCGCTTTTCTCATGGGCAGCTCAGAGAATGACACCGAGGCTTTTAAAGACGAAAGGCCGCGACACCTAGTTATCGTCGATGATTTTTATCTTGATGAACATGAAGTGACCGTCGTAGACTATCAAAGTTTTCTCAACGCAACAAATTATCGCGAACCGGAATACTGGAACGAGCAAAAAAGCAACCCCTATCATCCCGTAGTGAATGTCAATTGGAACGACGCGCAGGCCTATGCGAAATGGGCGGGCAAAAGATTGCCAACCGAGACAGAATGGGAGTATGCTGCGCGCGGCGGCAACACAGGGCTGGACGGTACGCCGCATTACAAATTTCCATGGGGTGATGAAGCGAGTCATGAGCGCGCGAATTATTCCGGGATCGAGGGACGAGATCGCTGGAGGGGCACTTCACCAGTAAAAAGCTTTCCTGCAAACGGTTTTGGGCTATATGACATGGCAGGAAATTTTTGGGAATGGTGCGAGGACTGGTACGACGAGAACTATTATAAAAGTCGTCCGAACGCTGATCGTAATCCGAAAGGGCCGAGCACTGGCGAATACCGTGTGTTGCGAGGCGGTTCGCGGGGCAACGCTCCGCAGGACGTTCGTTGTGCCAATCGTAACAAGGGCGCTCCAACGCACTGGAACGGTGATGTCGGTATTCGTTGCGCGCAGGACGCCCTTTTTTAAGCTTTTGCTCTCTTTACATTCTTCCGCATTTGCTGTGGGTTTTGATTTGGCTCTTGCAAAGCGAGCGCCTCGAAAATAAAAATTCAAACGCTTTCCCTTCACGCCAAACTCACAGCTTGACTTTCTTTGAAAAAAGCTTCATCATTGCGCGCAAACTTGAACCTCAAGAATGGATATGAATATGACGACTCTTGCTGTCCCCCTCACTGATGACGCCTTCCTTGCGTTGCAGCAAATCGCGGCAAAGCAAAAGACCACGCTGGAAAAACTCGCGGAAGAAGCGCTGGCGCATTACCTCCATGCCCACACGGCTGCGCCGCGTGCATATTCGTTTATCGGCATCGGCCACAGCGGGCAAGGCGATCTTTCACTTAAAGTTGAAGAAACGCTGGCAAAAGTAGCGGATCGTCGCGAAGGATGGAGTTTGGAGAAATGAGTGCTTTGTTGGACACCGGCTTTCTTCTCGCTGTGCTAGATGCCGACGATCACATGCATGAAGCTTGCGTCGAGGCCTTGCTGCAGGAGCCCGCGCCTCTTTTGCCCGAAGCCGTGTTGCCGCAATTGGCTTACATGGTTCTGCGCGAATTAGGCTACGAAACACTCTCCAATTTTTTGAGAGCATTGAGCCGAGGGGAAATGACGATTGAACGAACCACCTCAGCAGACTTATCAAGAGCCGCTGAAATTTTGGAGAAATATGCGGACAGCGGCATCGACTTCGTTGATAGCGTCATTATGGTGATTGCGGAACGACTAAAGATCAAACGGATCTTTACTCTCGACCAGCGTCACTTTGGTTTGATGCGCCCCAAGCATTGCCCTGCGTTCGACATTACTCCTTAACCTCCTCCGTTCATTTTTCGAATTTCGAAGCCATGTTTAACCTTTGCCATCCTTCTTTGACGATATGACGCTCTCTCAACTCACCCATCTTCCTCCCGAGCAACGCCAGCGCGATCGCGTCGAAGCCATAGCCCGCCGAGAACCCCTGACCGACCCAGCGATCCACGCCCAGCACCTGCGCAGTGCCTGCCAGCCCCGCCAGCCCGCCAGCCAGCGCCATGACCAGCACGAAGTTCCTGATGATGTTCATGCCGGCGTATTTCGCGGC
>JABWAN010001063.1 GCA_013361015.1 Candidatus Zhuqueibacterota bacterium
GAAGTTGCGCCTTTTATCGGTGGCGGACGTTTGGCGGCCACTGCGGGCTCGCTTCCCAAAGCGCTCAAAGATTTGGGGCACGATATCCGCATGATGATGCCCAATTATCGCAGCGTGAATGAGCGCAAATACGTGCTCCGTGACGTTATCCGGCTCAAAGACATGCCGATCAATTTTGCCCAACAACAGTTGCGCGCCAGCGGCAAATCCGCCTTTCTGCCAGATTCCAAAGTGCAAATCTATTTTCTCGATTATAAACCCTACTTCGACCGTTTGAGCTTGTATCATGATCCCAAAACGAAGAAGGCTTATGCCGACAACGGCGAGCGTTTTCTTTTCTTTGCTCTGGGATGCCTTGAAACGTTGAAGCTTTTGCACTGGCAACCGGACATCATCCATTGCAACGACTGGCAGACTGCGCTGATCCCGGTGCTGTTGCGCACGGTTTACAAGAATGACCCCTTCTTCAAGAGTGTGCATGTTTTATTGACGGTACACAATCTTGCCGACCAAGGCGATTTTCCCGCGGATATTTTAGCACAGGGCAATATCCCGGCGGCGCAAATCTATCCCGGTTTGGAGGAGCAATTGAACGGCAAGGCCAATTTCTTGAAAGCCGGATTGCTCAACGCCGACCTCTTCAACATCGCGGGCGAAGCTTATGCGAAAAGCGTGCAGCAAAACGCGGCTTTGACCTTCGGCCTTGCCGAAGTGTTGCGCGCGCGGCGCAAAGGCCTCATTGGCGTGAGCAGCGGCGTGGACACCGTGCTCTGGAATCCCGAAACCAGTCCGCACCTCGAACACCATTTCACCAGCGCTAATTTCAGCGGCAAGCTGCAAAACAAAAAGTCTTTTTGTGAGGCGAACGGTCTGGTTTTCGATGAAAGAATACCATTGCTCGCCGTGCAAATCAAGGCGAATGCCTCGCACGCCGCGGACGAGCTTGAAAGAGTTTTGCAGCGCGTCTTGAACAAGAATCAAGTCGTGCTCTTTGGCACATGTGAGGGCAAGCTGCAAAAGGCGGCGGCCAAATTTATGAAGTCACACGCGGGACGCTTTCTGTTCAAAACCGAATTTGACGAGCAATTCCGCCACCGCCTTATGGCCGCAGCGGATTCGTTTTTGCTACCGGTGTGCGATGACTCCGAACCGGAAAGCTATTTGCAGGCTATGCAATACGGCACGATTCCCATCACCTTCGAGCACATGTCTTATACCGAGGCGGTGATTGATTATACCGATAAGCCCGCCGCGGCGACGGGTTTTGTGTATTCGTCATGCAAAGGCGAAACGATGGCCAAAGCCGTGGAGAGCGCGGTTGCTTTGTTCACGGATAAGAAAAACTGGGTCAAAATCATGAAGAATGCCATGAAGAAGGACAATTCTTGGAATTCCGCCGCAGAAAAGTATACCAGGCTTTACACCCAGCTTGTTATGAACGGCAGGAAATAGATTGTTCCAGGTTGGGACGCTCGCTTGTTTCAAAAATGAGCAAAAGTTCCGGACTTGGTTGATCGTCGAACATGCGTCGTGTGAAATAGCGTTAATATTCCATGAGTTTTTGTGTTTTCATTAGAATTTCGGTGGCGTCTATGTACGGCATAAGATTTGTCGAGTCGCAGAAGTGTTGCAAGCATGAAGCAGTAAGAGGACAAGGCCATGGAGGGTATTGAAATCTCGGTCACCAACGTCGGCACACGGCGCGACATCGCATTGTTTCGCGTGAAGGGCTATATCGACACGCAAACCTGCACGGAGATGCTGGGTCGAATCACCTCGGTTCTGCAGCAGGGCACTTTCCATCTTATCGTGGACATGGGCCAGGTACACTACGTGAGTTCGGCCGGCTGGGGCGTCTTTGTCGGTGAAATCAAAGGCATCCGTGAAAATGGCGGCGATCTCAAAATCGTGGAGATGACGCCCGAAGTTTACGACGTTTTCGAGATGCTGGAATTCAACCGCATCCTCGAGTATTATGATTCACTCGAAGAAGCGATTGACGATTTCGATCTTTCCATCGGCTTGGATTTAACTAAAAGCGTGGCGCAAGCGTATACGCCCGCGGACCTCAGCACTGGTGAAGTGGCCGTGCTCGACGCGCCCAAATCTGCGACTGCGCGCATGCGCGATGTAGATGGTGGTCGCGCCAAGTCGCGTACCACGTTTACCAAGCCGAAGATTGATGAGCGCCTTCTGCCCTTGAATGAAAAAATCAAAGCCGTAATTCTGGAAGATCCGACGCAGGGACTGAATAAG
>JABWAN010000060.1 GCA_013361015.1 Candidatus Zhuqueibacterota bacterium
CTTCGCTAGCCCGCGGCAGATCGAAGGAGATGGTAGTGGAGGGGTTGAAGGGGTTGGGATGGTTTTGATAAAGCACGAACTGGATTCGGATGTCATTAAAACGCGATTTAATTGCGTCAGTAAAAGGAAGCTCGACAACTCCGTAGAGTTTGTTGCCATCCTCGTCACGCCTATCGACCCACTCTCCATTTCCGTACGCAATAGTGATATGTGCGTAGTCTTCGCTCGGGAATGCTCCGTTAGGTTCGCCAGAATGCCAATTCGTATAAGTCGGCTGTTCGCCACTAGCCCACACAAAGGTTCCCTCAACTGCCGCATCGTTTAGACCAATCCACAGCAGAGGATAGTTGCCGCCACCAAAGTGTCCAAATGTTTGGGCAACCCAAACGTTTTCCTCTTCATTGTTGATCGTAACAAGGTGTCCATCAAGCGATATGGCTTCATTCTCGGATGCGGTCCATGTAGTATCGTCAAGAAGATAATACGTGTGACCATTTGTTGAGTTAACAACCGGACCTCCAATTATTGTGGAGAAGACCGGAGTGGAGATCGCCGAGAAAATCAAGAACAAAATGATGACTGCGTCAACCAGGAAGGCCATTGGTGATTGATTTTTCATATTACTTCCTCTCGATTGCGTCACGTATTTGACCGGATTCATGTCGTTTCCTTTCTTGAAATTTGAATGGCTTTGTGATGCCAACTTCAATGATGCAATTTTTTAGTCTATCTCATATGCAAACATTAAGCAGCCACGCCGCTGCCCAAAAGTATTCTCAACAAACGATGCCGATCCGTTATCCGGCCTCCCTTTCACTTCGTCGATTTCATATGCACTCGAAACGAAAACTTGGCTGTTCAACGAAGAGGTTTCAAACCGCATTTGTCCCTCCGAGTATTGTCGCAGCTCCTGCGCTTCGCCGTCTTTTTGCTCGCCTTCATCTTTGTCCTTTTTATCGCCTTTTGAAACCGTGACGATGACGACGACGAGTGTGATAGCCAAAGCGCCGACGATCAGCCAACTACTGATCGAATTTGCCTTCTCGATCTTCTCTTGCGATTGCGCCCGCGCTTCCGCAGGAAGACCCGCTACAAAAAGAGTGAAAGCGATTGCCATGAAAACGGTGCTGAGATTTCTGCATGATAACTTCATTTCTGCTCCTTTGTTTGAAAACGTGAAAGAGTGCGTTTCAAAACAAACTTCTTTGCTATCTTCTCAATACCCCAACACATTCACCGTAACCCTCACCGCCAGCGTCTTGAAGCCGAGTTCTTCGTCGCCCTTCTCGTTCGGGCTGCCCCAGGTGAGATTGCCTTCGAGACTCCAATGCTTGGAAAATTCATAACCCGCGCCGAGCGCGAAGCCGGAGCCTGAGATGCCGTCGGAGTTTTCTTCGAACGGTGCGTCCCATGTGGAGAAACCGAAGCCCGCGCTCACATACGGCGAAGGACCTTCGGGTTGAAAGTAATATGAAACGCCCACACCGCCGATGCCGTTGGCAAGCGTATAGCTTTCTCGGAGGTCAATGAATTCGTCGCGATACTCGAACGTGTAGCCAAACCACGCCACTTTGCTCATCCAATAAAGCGCAACCTGATTGCTCGGCGCATAGCCGATCTTGAAATCCGACATGAAAGCGAATTTGCTCGTGCGCTCCCCGTCGCTCGTTTCGTTGTCCGAGAATTTTGCATACGGCTTGAAAGAAGCGAGCCCGCCGCCTGCGCCGACGCCCAAAACAAAACCTTTGCGCTTACCGTCCCACGCGAATGCGTTGGTGGCGTTGATCAAGATCACGGGTGCGAGCAATAGGAGTAGCAGTGTGGTGCGACGCATGTCGTCCTCCATTCGGTTGTTGATTCGTGAGGTGTTGCGCTGAAATTGTGAATCGGTCTGTTGTTCCGACCTCGCGCAACAACATAGTCAAACCATGTGCCGCTGCTTCGCTCTAAAAAAGTGCACCACGCTCAACAAGAAAATCAGGGCGTTGGCATGCGCCTTCATGCCGAGAGCGTTTGCTCTTGCAGTAAGAATGTTTGCTTTAGGAAACCTCGACGTTGTGTTTTTGCAACGTGAGAAGAGAAGGCGGGAAAGCGAGGGGCGAAGAAAGGACTCCCCCAATAAAACTTAACGCGGCAGGGCCGAGGCCAAAATCAAAACCTCGTGGCGTTCTTGCAATTCCAAAATCCAATCGTAGAGGCGCTCGCGCACGCGATAGATTTCGTTCATCGCGCGCCTCGCAAGCGGATGCGCCCGTTCTCGACAATGGCCAGTTTGCCGGGCAATTGCGGGATCAAATCGGTTTGTGCAAAGAAGCTCTCGAGCAGCGCATTGATATACGCGGCGGTTGCAGTGCGCGGAAGATATAAAACAACGATGCCGGCGTATTGCTCCGGCGGGTAATTGCGGAGGTCCGCGAAATCAAAGTCGCCGCTCAACAGGTACAAGCTTTGAGCTTGAGCGTAACGCGCGATAACGGGATCTTTGGCGCTACCCAAGCCAATGTCGCGTGCGTCCACAGCCTCGTGCCCATGGCGACGCACGACTTCGCCTGCGGATCGCGGCAGATCGGCATCGATCAGAAAGCGCATGGCTAGGCTGCTTGATGAAGAGGCAAAGGATGAAACTGCTCGGCAGCGATGATCTCCGCGGCGAAATTGAGCGCGGCGAAAACGTCATCAACGGCAATCTCGTACTCGCGGGTGATTTCTTCGATGGTCATTCCACCTGCAAGCCCGCCGACGATGCGAGCGACCGGCACGCGAGTCCCTCGAATCACCGGCTTGCCGTGTTGAATTTCCGGGTCGATAACGATTCGATCATTCATGGTAAAATCCTTCTGTTTGCGAAAGGCGCTGTGTTGCAATCACTTTGACTTTCAAATATGGATGAAATTAACCTTCCTCCTCAAATTTCAAACACAATTTTTCTATCCTCCATTTTTCAGTCTCGGCTTCTTTCAAACCACCGGCAAATACACGCTGAACACCGTGCCCACGCCCTCTTCGCTTTCGAACTCGACGTGGCCGTTATGCGCGGCGACGATCTTCTTCACCATCGCGAGGCCGAGGCCCGTGCCGTTTTCGGAAGTGGTAAAGTGTGGCTCGAAGATATGTTCGCGTGCCGAAGCGGGAATGCCGAGGCCAGTATCTTGCACTTCGAGCACGGCGTAATCACAGGCGTTGCCGTTCGCGTTGGGCAAATGTAGATTGCGCGCGAGCGAAACGGCGAGCGTAATCTTCCCGCCTTCGGGCATGGCATTGATCGCGTTGGCAACGAGGTTTTCGAGCGCGACTTGCATCTGCTCGTGATCCATCGGCACAGAGCACGGCTCCGCGCTCGGCTTGAGCTCGCATTGAATATCGGGCGGGAGATTGATCGCATTCACGGCCCGTTGCAGGAAGCGATTCAAATCCGTTTCCACGAGATGGAGCTTTTCGATGTCGAATAATTTTAAAAAATTTCGCGTCAAACGGCGCGAGGCTTCGATGCGTTCCATGATGTTCGCGGCGTATTCATCATAAGCCTGCGCGTGCTGCGGCGAATGCTTGCGATACTCTTTTTGCAAACGCTGCAGCGTAAGCAAAATGCTGGTGAGCGGGCTTTTGAGATCGTGCGCCACGCGCTCGGCCATGAGCGACCAGGTTTGGGTTTGATGAAAGCCTCGCGCCTCGGCGTTGCCGTAGAATTGCAGAAGCCAATGAGGTCGAGCGCGGCCTGCGCCGATGAGCGGATCGATGATCACATGCACGGATTGCTTTGTCGGCAAAGTAAATTCGTGCCGCAGAGGCGGTTGCGATTGCAAACTCCGTGCGATAAAGTCGCACAGCGCCTGGTCGGTGAAAGTCTGCGTGAAATGCAGGCCGAGGAGCGCGTGTTGCGGTGATTCAAGGAAAGCAAACAGACTGTGATTGTGCCGCACGAGGCGGCCGTCGCTGTTGATCATGGCCAAACCAAGCGTTTCGGAAGCAAAGAGAATTTCTTCAACGCTCTGCGTGACGAGAGCGCGCCGTCGCATCGCAAGGAAACCGAGCATCAAACCGAGCGCGAGTGCGCTTCCCATAATCCACAGCGCGGGTGGACCATAATGGTTGAGCAGATAAAAATTATTTTTGACCAACTGCAAAGCGAACAATTTGCCGGCGCGCTCAACCATAAAATTGGGCGGCGCGGCGATACCGCTCGGCATCAACGAAACGAAATTATCCTTGAGCGCGAGCGCTTTCACTTTCAAATCGGAATCCAACAGCATGAAGCCGGTCTCGAAGCGCGCGATGATTTCCGGCATGCCATTGCCGTCGGCATCAGGCACGGCCGCGAGTGCAAAGATCGGCGCAACAAAACGATGGCGTTGGCGCACCGCGAGTTGCTGATCCAGCACAAGAATTTCATTGGGATGCCGCAGCGCGAGGATTTCAGGTATGCCGTCGCGATTCAAATCCGCGAGCGCGAGATTGCGCAAAGGCTCATTGAACTCGACTTGCCGCGACGTGCGCCACGTGCCGGATTCCATTATCTCTATCCACGAGGTCTCGCGTTCAGAAGACTCCGTTCTTTTGAGCACAAGAAATTCTTGGCGACTGTTCCCGTCAAAATCCGCGGCGTGCAATTCCACTCCGCTCCACTCGCGGCCCAATTCTTCCGACCAAATGATTTGCGGCGGCAGCGTGAGCTTGAACACGAGGAGATAGGAATGCGCGTCGTCATAGCCGTTCACGGAGGCGCCGTTGTTGAACGCACCCGTGCCCGCAACCAGCTCAAATTCGCCGTCGCCGTCGAAATCGCCCAAAAAGTTTTTTTGAATTGCAGCGCCCACAAGATATTGCCCGAGCAAGCGACCTTCGGGCAGAGAATGAATGAGCACGCCACGAGGCGCGCGCGCGAGTGAAGTGCAAATGACTGTGATCAACTCCGCGGCTCCGTCATGATCAACGTCCGCGGTATAAAGGCCGGTGAGCGAAGGCTCCCATGGAATGACGCCCTCCGGCTCGAGACGAGGTGAGCCAGTCGCTAGGAAAAATGATCCGAGCTTGCGGCCGTTGCGATCAAGCAAGCTTGCAAAGAGTGAATCATTCCGCTTAAAGAGCACGACGATTTCAAGCTTGCCGTCGCTGTCATAATCCACGAAGCGAATATCGCCGACAAAACCGTTGAAGTTCACTTGCTCGATAACTTGATCTTCTTGGGAGCGAATTTGAATGCTGCCGATGGAGGTTTTCCAATGCAGCGATGGAGGATTGCTGCGGCGAATGATTTCATAACGGCCGTCGTTATCTAAATCTCGCAGGCGTGTGTCGGCGTCGAAAGGATAAGCGCCGGCTTCTTCAAATTTATACGGCTGCTTTTCGGGATCGAGACTCGGGGAAGAGGAGCACGCACACAGAAAGAGGAGAGGCACCAACACGCCGACAGCTTTAAAAATGTTCTGTTTCATGGAAGCATTGGTTACTGGTTCATTGCAACGGCATTAGCAGGCAGAAAGGTGAGGGACAGAAAAATGATCTTTCTCGCAAAGTTTCAATCCAAATTCTTCCGACCTTCATTTTTCTGTCGTAGCTTTTTCAAACCACCGGCAAATACACGCTGAACACCGTGCCCATGCCTTCTTCGCTTTCGAACTCGATGTGGCCGTGGTGCGCGTCCACGATCTTCTTCACCATCGCGAGACCGAGGCCGGTGCCGTTTTCGGAGGTGGTGAATTTCGGCTCGAAGAGATGCTCACGCGCGGCGGCGGGAATGCCAATGCCGGTGTCTTGTACTTCGATCACGGCGTAATCGCTGCTGTTGCCGTTCGCGTTGGGCAAATGTAGATTGCGCGCGAGCGAAACGGCGAGCGTAATCTTCCCGCCTTCGGGCATGGCGTTGATCGCATTGGCAACGAGGTTTTCGAGCGCGACTTGCATTTGCTCGTGATCCATCGGCACGGAGAACGGCTCCGCGCTCGGCTTCAGCTCGCATTGAGTATCGGGCGGGAGATTGAGCGCATCCGTGGTCTGCTGTAGGAAGCGATTCACCTCCGTTTCCACAAGATGGAGTTTTTCAATATCGATCAGCTTCAAGAAGTTTCGCGTCAAACGGCGCGAGGCCTCGATGCGCTCGATGATGTTCGCGGCGTATTCATCATAAGCCTGGGCGTGCTGCGGCGAATGCTTGCGATACTCTTTTTGCAAACGCTGCAGCGTAAGCAAAATGCTGGTGAGTGGACTCTTGAGATCGTGCGCCACGCGCTCGGCCATGAGCGACCACGCTTGGGTTTGCTCAGTTTGAAGTTTCGAACTCTTCATCAAATAAAAGCGACGGCGTATCCGTGCGGCAGCAATGACCAAAGCGAATACCAAGCAACTGCCTAAAAGCCAGAGCGCGCGCGTGCCGTAGCGATTGAGAAGATAAAGGTCATTTTTGACCATTCGCATGAGCTCGGTCCGGCCTTTGTGTTCAACGCGAAGACAATACGGCTCGGCCAGGCTCCTTCTCATTCTCCCCAAGAATTTGGTCTCTTCCATCATGGCCTTAACTTCAAGATCGGGACCAAGCACAAAAACATTTTGCGCGCCGGAAACGGCAATCTCAGTAAAGCTGTCGCCATCCAAATCTCCACTTAAGGACATGGAAACTCCGTTGGCAAACAGCTTCGTGCTTTTGATTACCTTGAAATCTTGATTGAGTAACCAGACTTCGTCAGGATGATGCAATGTGATAATTTCCGGTTTACCATCACGATTCAAATCTGCAACAAGATGTTCACGTAAATAATCGGGCATTTCAATTTGCCGGTAGCAACGCCAAGTTTCCGGCTCGATAAATTCGAAAGATGACTTCAACGGTTGATTTGCCGCAATCGTACTGCTGGAGACGATGAACTCCCTTTTTCCGTCGCCGTCAAAATCGGCGAAATTCAGCTTTGCCAGACTCCATGCGCTGCCGTATTGTTTCGACCAAACGACTTCGATCGGTATTCCAAGTTCAAAAGCAATCAAGTAGGAATGGGCATCATCAAAGCCACCGACCTGCGCACCATTGTTTGGCGCAAAACTCCAAACAAATAATTCGGATACACCGTCGCCGTCAAAATCATCACAATAACTATCCATAATCATGGCGCCGACTAATTTTTGATCGAGCAACTTGCCCTCGGGTAAAGTGTGAATTAGTATGCCTCGAGGTGCGCGCGCCAAGCCTGTGCGAATCACCGTCACGAGCTCGTCGATGCCATCGCCATTCGCATCGGCAAGATGAAAATCGGTGATGGCGGGATCCCACTCAAGTTCACCTTCCGGCTCGCGCCGAGGGTAACCGTTGACAAGGAAGAATGAAAAAAGCTTGGCACCTCGAAGGTTTAGGAAGCTAACGAATAGCGAATCTTTGCGCATAAGAGTCACTACCACTTCCTGCGCGCCGTCGCGCTCCAAATCTATGAAGGCGACACTCCAAATGATTGCCGGAAAGTTGATCTGCTCGATGATGAGATCGTCATGCGATCTTATTTGAAGAAAGCTTGAGCGTGTGCCGGTCTTAACATCGGTATCATTGTAGGGCTTGATGATTTCATAGCGGCCATCATTGTCAAGATCATCAAGAATGACGGAGGGTTCATAGGAAGCGAAACTCTCAAGTCGGAAAGGTAACTCTTCGGGCTTAAATTCATCTGAAGAGCAGGCCGTTAAAAAGACGGTGATAAATGCTGGTAGGAAACAAAGTAGACGGCACATGAAAATACCCTCAAATCAAAAATTACTGCTTCTTCTCAATCCCATACAGCTTCATCTTCTTCCACAAATGGCTCCGCTCAATGCCCAATTCTTCTGCGGTTTCTTGAATTTTCCATTCGTGTACATGCAGCTTTTGCAGAATGAAGTCACGCTCGAATTGGGCGCGGGCTTCATGCAGGGTTTGGTCGTGCATTTGGGGCGCGTGCGGCGGAGAGACGGCGGACATGGCTTCTACAAGCTGCGCGGAGGTGATCGCATCGCTTGGCGCGAAAACCGCGGCGCGTTCGAGCACGTTTTGCAGCTCGCGCACGTTGCCGGGCCAATGATGCTTTTCCAACAAGGGCCAAACTTCGGGTGAGAACGATAAAGGCGGCAAACCATGCGTGGCGCAAATTTTTTGCAGGAGAAATTCGGAAAGAGGTCGCACGTCGCTTTTGCGTTCGCGCAATGGCGGCAGCGTGATGGTGAGCACATTGATGCGATAGAAGAGATCGAGACGGAAGTTGCCCTCAGCAATTTCCTCTTGCAGATTTTTACACGTGGCGGAAACGACGCGCACGTCAACGGGAAAAGTTTTCGCACCGCCCACCGGCTCCACCACGCCGTCTTCGAGCACGCGCAGCATTTTGGCTTGCACCATCAAACTCATGTCGCCGATCTCGTCGAGAAACAGCGTGCCGCTTTGCGCTTGTTGTAATTTTCCGGGGCGGTCGATCGCGTCGGTGAATGCGCCTTTTGCGGTGCCGAAGAGCGTGCTCTCGATCAGGGTTTCGGGAATCGCGGAACAATTGACCGGCACAAACGGATGATCGCAACGATTGCTGGCGAGATGAATCGCGTGTGCGACCAGTTCTTTGCCCGTCCCGCTTTCGCCGCAGATGAGCACTTTGCTGTCCACCCGGCCCGCGTGTTGAATGAAATCCGCGACTTTGCGCATCGCCGCGTCATTGCCGATGAGAGTGAAACGTTCGCGACTCTCCGCGAGCAAACGGTCGCGCTGCAGTTTAAGGCGGCGCTTCTCCAATGCGTTGCGCACGGCGAGCTGCAAACGCTCGGCTCTGAAATCTTTTTCCAGATAATCGAACGCGCCGAGCTTCGTGGCTTCCACGGCTTTGGCAATCGTGCCGGTGCCGCTGACGATGATGACGGGCACGTCCGGCAACGTGGCAAGGCTCCATTTCAATACTTCCATGCCGTCGAGGCGTGGGATGTTGAGATCGAGCAGTACGAGGTCAACCGCTTCGCTTTGCAGAATTTTGCTTGCAGTTTTGCCGTCGCCGGCTTCGAAAAAATGATAATTGGCCTCGTCGAGAGTGGCGCGCATACTCGCGCGCAAATGCGGCTCGTCATCGACGAGAAGGAGAGTGGCCTTGAGCCTGGGCTGCGGAGTGGCCATAGTTGAGGAGATTTTGGGAGTGAAGAGGTTTGCGCAATGCGATTGCAGTGGATTCAAAACCCGCGCGAAAATAACGATTGCCGGCTCAAAGTGCAATAACTCGCTTCCCAGAATTTCAACAGGCAGGAAGTTACAGGCTTTTACTTGCGGCAACAATCCAATTGCTTCTTTCATTTGAAATCCGTACTTATCACGCCGAAATTCATCCCGAGGCTTCTCTTTCCGATTTGCAAATCTCACTGCCATTCTGCAATGTGGAAAGCGAAAGCCTCTTTTTATTTGCGTGAAATCGAGCACGGTGCGCGATTTCACCGAAGGCAATGAAGGTGCAGGGGCGAATGTGTTCACAGCAATTCTGGAATTAGAGCATTTGCGGGTATATAATTCTGGTGTTTCACACGCGACATTGGCACAAAGATGGCACTGGATTTGGCTAAATACAGATAATCAACTTGGTTTCGGCAGCTCGCACGGCAACGCACTCATCTTTTAAAAACTCACCATGGAAATCTCTCATACTGAAATGATCTTGTGGAGCGCTTTTGGGTTGTTCATTGTGGCCATGCTCCTGTTGGATTTGGGTGTGCTCAATCGTAGATCGCATGCGCTCTCGCTCAAGGAAGCGGCGCTTTGGTCGGGAGTGTGGATTTTCTCCGCGCTGGTATTCAACTTTGCAATTCAGCAAACGCTCGGCATCGAAATGGCCGGAGAGTTTTTGACCGGATACTTGATAGAGAAATCTCTGAGCGTTGACAACATTTTTGTGTTCATCATCATCTTTAGCTATTTCAAAGTCAGTCCTGCGCAACAGCCGCGCGTATTAAAATGGGGCATACTCGGTGCGCTAGTGATGCGCGGCATACTGATCGGCGCCGGCGCAGTTTTGATCGAACGCTTTCATTGGATGACTTATGTCTTCGGCGGAATCCTCCTGTTGACGGTTGCCAAGATGGTATTCTTGGACAATGACAGTTTCAATCCGGAAGACAATCTCTTGTTGCGGCTGTTCCGGCGCATGATGCCGGTGAGCACAAAATATAGTGGCGATCACTTTTTCATTCGCGATCACGCGGGCAAACTATTGGCGACGCCGCTGCTGCTGGTGGTGGTCGTCGTGGAAAGCTCGGATTTGATTTTTGCACTTGATTCCATTCCTGCCATCTTTGCGATCACCCACGATCCCTTCATCGTTTACACTTCCAATATCTTCGCCATTATGGGGCTGCGGGCTTTGTACTTTTTGTTAGCGGGCATGGCGCGACATTTTCATTACCTCAAGCCGGGCATCATTTCCATCTTGTTCTTTGTGGCGGTAAAGATGTTGATCGTGGACCTCTATAAAATCCCAACCTATCTGTCGCTCGTCGTGATCGGCGCCATTCTCACCATTTCTATCGTGGCTTCGATCTTTTTGCGGCGCAATGAAGCCGGTGAACACGCGGAAAAAGAGAGTGTCAGTGATGAAGCCGGCGCCGGCGCCCCCGTGCTTCAGTCTTCGGCAGTTTCCCTTAATGGGAAGCGCAAGAAGCTACCCCAAGCGCAGCAGAAAAAGCAGGAAGTCACACACTCGTAACCTTGCAGAGGTATGCGTCGAGTGATGATTCCCAGCGTTCGTGTTGTGCAGCTCAATATTCATATTGAAAGGTGGGCGTGCGGGGCCTTGAGTGCGGCGCCACAAATGCAACCGTCACGAGTATACGAACCAGTTGCATCTTCCCTGCAAATTGGTTAGCTTCGCATCGTTTTTTCAAAAATACGAAACGAGCGCATTTGATGACGGAGGAGGAGATGAACGACGCGGCAAATCCCGGCAAAGCAGCGCAACGGCCCAACCGGGTGATAGTTTATTATGTCCTGCTCTTCTTTTTCATATTTCTCGCCAGCCAGCTTTTGGGCGAACTCTCCACGCATTACAACCTCGAGCGTTTCGCTAAAATTAGCCAGCTTATCCAGAGCGCATTCGACTATTGGAAAAACTTCGACGAGGTGATGACCACGCTGTTTGCGCTGTTGCTGGCGTTCATCTTTGCCCTGCCGGTCGCGTGGATTTATACCATCTCCAAATCCGGAGAAGACTACGACCCCTCCCTCGTGCAAACGATCGTGGTGCTCACCATGGTCGTGACGGGCGTGATGATCGTCGTGGGCACGGAGCTGGCGCGCGCGTTCGGCTTGGTCGGAGTCGTGGCGGCGGTGCGCTTCCGAAACACCTTGAAGGACACGAAGGATGCGGTTTATGTTTTTATCGCCGTGGCGCTCGGCATGGCGTGCGGGTTCGGCGTGTATCATATTGCCGTGTGGCTGTCCGTGACCATGTCGTTGACCATGTATCTTTTGTGGAAATTCAAATTCGGACAGGCAATGCGCGATAGCGCAGCCGCCTTCATGGGCAAGGGCAACAAGAAAGCTGTGCAGCTAGCTTATGAACAAACCTCTGCGGCAACACAGGAGCGCGTGGAACAAGCCTTCGAGCGGCAATTGCGCCTGCGGCAATGGACCGAGATGTCCTCTGAAAAAGACAAAAAGAAACCGAATGCAGCTTTCATTATTGCGGCCAGCGACGTTGCGGCGGCACAAAACCACATTGATAAAGCTCTGGCGCAAGCCGGTGGAAAATGGCAACTGGCGAATGTGCAGAGTCAAGCCGAGGGCAAGGCCGTGCTAGAGTACCTCGGGCGCGTTCCCAAAGAGACCACACCGGCAGCGTTGCTTGACAGTTTGCGCGCAAACACCGCGGGTTTCATCCACAGCGTGGAATATCTCTCTCTAAAGGGGATGAAAAGTCCGAAGCCCAAAACCGGTGAAAATGCCGAGGACGATGATTAATCATCGGCTGGTCTTAGCCGGCGGAGAAAATTATTTTTCAATTGCGGATCGATCTAAAAGAAAATAGCAAGCGAGGCGATCATGTCTGAAACTTCCAGCGTCGTGGAATTTGCCAAAGCCAAATTCGAAGTGCCCATCAACGTCGGCATTCGCGGCGGCGATTTGCCGACGCGTTACTTTGCCGCCACCGTACTCCTGCTGCTGACGCTCACGGTCTTTCCGCCGCTCGGTTTTACTTTTAGCACGGTGAAAATCCTGGCGCTGCTGATTGGCATGAGTGGCACCGTCTTGTTGATGTGCGGACTGGTGTTTGAACAAAAGACGCACTATGCCGGGTTACTGTTGATCCCCGCACCGTTTGTGATTTTGGCGCTCGTGGCATGGCGAATCACGTGGCTCGCGGTCCTCATGGGGTTGGTATTTATCAGCATGGTTACTTTCAATATCGTGACCAAGCGCTGTGGCGTCAACCGGCTTTTCGGCATCGTCAGTTCGGAAGATGCCGCCACATGCGAAACCCCCTCTCTGCCCTCGTAATTGCCCCAATTGGCACGAGACGCAATCCCCAATTCCTGCGAG
>JABWAN010001064.1 GCA_013361015.1 Candidatus Zhuqueibacterota bacterium
TGGTCATCATAATTTTGCCATCAACGGCAACCGGTGAGGCAGTGAAAGTTGCGGGCACGGGCAAGCGCGCGCCTTCGTAAATCACGTTGCCGGTTTTAGCGTCCAAGCAGGTGAGAATGCCGCGATCCGTCATCACGTACATATAATCGCCGTAAAGAATCGGCGAGGGCACATAGGCCGAGCCTTTGTTGTAGCGCCACACGATATTCGCGTCCAAGCTATCCAACTCACCGGAGGCGCCGAGTTTGATGGCGAGCGTGCGCTTCAGTGGAAAACCCGCGGAGATGAAAACCATGCCGTGCCCAACCAGCGGCGAGGCAATCGCGTTGCTCGCGTGACCTTTCGTTCGCCACCATTCCTTGCCGGTCTTCGGATCATACGAGATGATCAACTCATTGCCGCTGGTGATCAACTCCGCGCGTTGCGGCGTGCGCACGATCAGCGGCGTGGTCCAGCTCGCCTGCACTTGGCGCGGCGTTTTCCAAATCTCCTTGCCGGTTTTTTTGTCGTAAGCCACCATGAAAGATTTCTCGCCGTTGTCTTCATCGCATTGCAGGATGACGAGATTCTCAAACAACACCGGCGAAGTGGCCGTTCCCATTCCCAAAGTGGCAATTGGGCCGGGCGATGCTTTCCAGATTTGCTTGCCGTTGAAATCGTAGCAATACAATCCTTCCGTTCCGAAATAAGCAAAGACGTATTTACCATCGGTCGCCGGCGTCGGCGAAGCGTGGCTGCTTTTGCGATGGCGATCATCGAAGACCGTGCCTTCGTAGGCCACTTGCTCCCAAAGTAGTTTGCCAGTGTCACGATCGAGGCAGATCACTTTGAACGTGTGATAACGGTCTGCGCCCACCGCATCGGGATGCTTGAATTCTTGGCCATCAATGACGTGCTTGACCGCTTGCGCACCGGACACCGTGTCGCCCTCTATTTCCGCGGTTAGAAAGACTTTGTTACCCCACACAATCGGCGAAGAATTGCCGCTGCCGGAAAGCGGCGTTTTCCATTTGATGTTTTTGCTGCTGCTCCATTCCGCCGGCAGATTGGTTTCCGTTGAAATTCCCGTGCCGTCCGAGCCGCGCCATTGCGACCAATTGCGATCACCGGGCTTTTCTGATGCCAACACACTGCAGTCAATCAGCGCCATCGACAAAATGAAAATCAGCAGACTTGCCAGTCGTTTCATCATCTCTTCTCTCCTCATTGAAATTTTCACACTACTGCGACTCCAACGTTTCTTCCAACAATTTCACGAGTGCGTGCAACGTTTGATTAACGGGCGTCGCCACACCAAGCGCCGCGCCGCGACGAGCCACGAACCCGTTGAGTGAATCAATCTCTGTGCGTTTTCCACGCGCAAGGTCTTGCGCCGTCGAAGAAATCGTGTTCGCCATTTTCTCCGCGAGCTGCAACCCGATCTCAACCAAATTGCCATTGGCAAAACGCACGCCCTCGGCGCGCGCCACTGCCGCCGCTTCTACGATAACCTGCTGCATCACTTCGCGCGTCCAGCTCATACGCACGATACGGCCATACCGCGCGCGGCTCAATGCCGAGATTGCATTGTAAGCGCAATTGATGATGAGCTTCGTCCAAAGATCAGCTTCGATATACTTTGAAACAACACACGGAATTCCGGCGGCCGCGAACAGGGCCGCGAGTTTTTCGAGGTCACGCCCTTTTCGTTCGCGGCTTGGTTCGCGCGGCGCAAACTCGCCAATGATGATATCGCCGCGGCCCGTGTGCTTCACATGGCCCGGCCCCGCCATCTCGGCGGCGACGTAGACGACCGTGGGAATCGCGTCGATGGCAGAGGCCGTGCGAATCCGCGCAACATTGTCAACGCCATTCTGAAAACTCATGACCACGGCGTTGCTTGCAAGATGCGGCGCCAGCATTCGCGCTGCGGCTTCGGTGTCGAGGGTTTTGACGCAGAACAGCACAATCTCGGCGTCTTTGAGTGCCGCGACCTCGGTGAAAGCCGCAACCGGTATGCGTTGCTGAAAATTGCTGCTGTCGAGGAACAGGCCGTTCTGATTTATTGCAGCGACGTGTTGCGCGCGGCCGATGAGTGTAACCGGCGCGCCCGCGCGCGCCAGCATACCGCCGTAATAGCATCCAACCGCGCCGGCGCCCAACACGGCAAAGCGCGGCCAAGCATTTTTCGATACAGCCATTTCACTCATATAATGATAGAGCGCAATTTTTAAAAAGCGTTCAGCCGCAGTCACTTATGCCTTTACATCC
>JABWAN010001065.1 GCA_013361015.1 Candidatus Zhuqueibacterota bacterium
CCGGTCGGCAAAATATCGCTTAACATGACGAGCGCTTCTTCATCGGCGCCGTCCGGAATATGATGCAGACTGGTGTCGGCATGCGGTATCCGTACATACTCTGCCTGCGTGCCGTCGATGAGATGACCCAGAATCCAGCCGCCGCTCTCGCAATGTGAATACATGCCTTTCTTGCACGCCGCACACTTGCCGCAGGAGGTGATGCACGAGATCAGCACCCGATCGCCAACTTTGAAATTCGCGACGCCGGCGCCGACTTCGGTAATGATGCCAACGCCTTCGTGGCCCAGCGTGAGTCCGTCCGGAACATCGGGAACATCTCCTTTCATGATGTGGAGATCCGTGCCGCATATGGTCGTTTTCGTAACCTTAACGATTGTGTCCGTCGCTCCCTTTAGTATGGGTTTCGGTTTTTCCTCCCAAGCGCGTTTGCCTGGTCCGTGATAAACTAATGCTTTCATGAGTGTCCCTTCTCTTTTGATCGAATGAAATTTACTGCGCACCATGTTTCGCAACCCATGCGGCGAATGCCTCCATGAACTTCCGCAAGAATTTGCGCGTTGATTCATCGGCAAGATTTCCGCTGTCGTCAAATAACTTCGCGACACCTGCGAGGTAAGCTTCCGGCTGCGCCATGGCAAGAACGTTTACGGCCATCAGCGATTGCCGCAAGTGGTGATTGGCGCCGAATCCGCCGAGTTGCCCGGGCGAAACACTCACAACGGCGCCGGGTTTCCCCTCCCAGCAATTTTTTCCATACGGCCGGGACCCTATGTCGAGTGCATTCTTAAGCAGCGCCGGAACAGAGCGATTGTACTCCGGGGTAACGAAAAGAAAACCGTCAAAGCTTTTCAGCCGTCTACGAAACGCCGTCCATGTGACAGGCGGTATTTCTTCGAGATCCTGGTTGTAGATCTGCAGTTCACCGAGCTCCAGAATTTCAAGCGTCAGCGACTCGGGCGCAAGCGCGATCAGCACTCTTGTCACCTTTCGGGTAAAGGACGCCTTGCGAAGACTTCCTACTAAAACTGCAATTCTTTTCGATTCCATTATTTTTTTTCCATGATCCTACCGAATGAATGAGAACCCAAGTGTGTTCGGCCCGCACTATTTCGCCAAGCCAATTTGCTTCATGTACGTTTGGTTATCCCAAAAGAGATGTTCTGCCGTCATCACGCCATTTTCCCAAACGCCTATCGTTGCCATCGGCATTTTGAACGCCTTGCCGGTTGGTTGAATGAATTCGCCATTTCCAATGGGCATTGGCTTGGTGAATGTGCCTTCAAAAACCCCGGTAACAGCCGTGTATTTTCCAGAACCGATTCGTATGGGATGCTCTTTGATTCTGGTGTCAGGAGCATGCACAAACAGTGCTTTCAAATCTTCGATGTGCACCTCCAATCCTTCGGTCATGCGACCGTCAGGCCAATAGACTTTTATATCTTGTGCATGACTCTCATGGAACCTGCTCCATTGTTGATTGCTGAACACGGTATAATCCAGCGTATCGAAGGCCGCCAGATTCTTTGCAATCATGGCGCGCTCATCTTGAATTTGTTTCAACTCCGTTTTCATGGCCTGCATTTCCGGAGTGTCGCCGCCCGTGCAACTGATGAACAAGAAAAGCAGCAAGCCAAGCGGGAGGACCAGGAGTACTCCGAGTGAGCTAAACCGGGCATTTTTCATAACAACTCTCCTTATGAATGATGGTTTTTGCTGTCTGAACGATTGCATGCGTCACGACTGCGGCCGTCGCACCCTTTATGATGGGTTTCGGTTTTTCTCCCGGCGCGTTTGCCTGTTCCGTGATAGACTAATGCTTTCATAATGATCTCATTTTTGACAACTAATGCTCAAGCAATTACGCTCCCATGGTACACCGAATTGACGCGGTTGAAGCGTTGACTTGCCCGCAGCCGAAGCGTTTTACAAAAAGTTGCACGTTGCGCCAAAAAGTTATGCTGGTGCAATGACCTGCGCCAAAGCGCTTTTCAATTCTGTTAGATCGGAAGATTTGACCACAAAAGCTTCAGCGCCCCAGCTACGGAAATTTTGGCGCAATGGCGCGTATCCCGTGTTGATAATGATGGGCAAATGTCGTTGCCGTGCCAGCAAATCATCAATCAGTTGCGGCCCCCCGGAATTCGGCAGCAGAAAGTCCAAAACCACGGCGTCTATTTTCTCGTGTGCCAATATCTCCAACGCTTCCTTTCCCGACCCGACTGCGACGGCTTCATAACC
>JABWAN010001066.1 GCA_013361015.1 Candidatus Zhuqueibacterota bacterium
AAGCCCTGGTCGCGCGTGGCGATCCAAATGGCGCCTTGGGCATCCTCGAAAATGAGACGAACATCGTCATCACCCAGGCTGTTCGGATTCTCCGGCGTATGCCGGTAATGCGTGAAGCGTTGCGGTTTGCGATCGATCTTGAAGACGCCGCTGCCCCGCGTGCCGACCCAGAGATTGCCGGCGTTATCTTCTTGAATGGCGAAAGGATGATAATTGCTCAACCAATCATTCTGGTTCATTGAAAAACGGAAATGAGTAAAGGACACCGTTGCTGGGTCAAAGCGGCTCAACACGCCGTTGGAGAGCCAAATCATGCCTTTGGCGTCTTGATAGATTTTGCACACATCGAATAAGTACGGCCCATTTGCGTTATTAGGATTCGGGACATAGCGACTGAAGCTGTCGCTGGCCGGATCGTATTTATTGAGTCCTCCGCCCATGGTCACAAACCAAAGATTGCCCTCGCGATCTTTTAGTCCATCCCAGACACGGTTATTGCCAAGACTATGCGGATCGTTCGGATCATGGCGATAGCGCACAAAAATTTCGGTGTTGGGATCAAACTTATTCAAGCCATCGGTTTCCGTTCCCACCCATAAAACACCGTTGTCATCTTCCACAATGCAGCGGATCGCATTGTGGCTCATACTGTTGGGATTATACGGATCGTAGCGATAGGGCGTAAATTTTCCCGTATGACGATCCAGCTTGTAAAGCCCACCCCACGGCAAATAATCACCGGCCCAATAGCCGACCCAAAGGTTATCGGCACGATCTTCATGAATCGCCCAAACTTCATGCGCGCTCGACCCTTGCGATTCCTCGGGGCCTTGCGAATAACGTACAAAAGTCTCGGTAGCGCGATCAAATTTATTGAGGCCGAAATAAGTCCCAATCCACAAATTTCGGCTGCGATCTTCGAAGATATCCTTGATATTGTTATTTGAGATCGTGCTGGAATCGGCAAAGTTATGCCGGTAAACTTTGAACTGATAGCCATCATAACGCGCCAATCCATCCAGCGTTCCAAACCAGAGAAAGCCGTGGCTGTCTTGCAAGATACAACGCACCGTGTTATCCGGCAGGCCGTGTTCGATGGTGAGCTGCTCGAAGGCGAAGTTTGGGCTCGCCTCGGTGTTGCCGGGCATATCCTGCTCATCGCGATTTTGCGTCGCGCCAGCGGAAGCAACGATCAGGATTAAAAAGAAACAATAAAAAATTCGGGGTGAATGACGCATTCGTTTTTCTCCGCGTTGTTGGCAAAAATCCCGTTAGGGATGGAATGTTTATAGAAACGCGCTACCCGCGAGTCGAGAAACTCCGTAGGAGTGAAATGTTTTTCTTGCCGGATAATATCTGGGAAAATGCAACATGTCACTCCTACGGAGTTTAAGAGTTTTGAATCTACTTTGCTATAAACATAACACTCCTAGCGGAGTTGGAAAAATCGGATTGAATTCACTCGCCAATTACTTCAAGCCGGCTCTCAACTTGCCGCACGCCGCCGGTATTTTGCACGGCTTTTTCAATTTCAAGCTTCGCCCACAGCCGGGTGACGGCGCCGCTCAGTAGCACTTGGCCTTTCTCGATTTTCACCTGCACCGTTTTTGCTTCGCGCGGAAAGTCGCAACTGAGCATGTCTTTAATAGCACGGGCGAGGGCGGCATCGGACACGAGCTTATCCCTTGACAAAACTTCGATCTGATTGTCGACCTCCTTCACGCCACGATGCCAGGCCGCAATCTCTTCCATCAGTGCTTTTTCGTGAGGAAAATTGACCGTACCACCCAGAATGACCTGGCCTTCGGGCATCCGTACGGTTACTGTGATTTTGTCCAGATCTTTTATCGCGCGCATCCGTTTCAAGTATTCTTCAAGCTCGACTTTGACGATCGGCGCGGAAACGAATATGGTTTGTACAACCAGGCGATTCGAAATGTCTTTGACGCCGGGCACGCGCGCCACGATGGCGAAGACATTCTGCTTGTCCCAATAGCTCGGCACTTCGCCGTCGATCACGACGCGCCCTGGAGTGGTCACGGCAATTTTGAATGCGGAGGGTGCATACGAACGCTCGAGTGCGGTCGTGATTTGCGCTTTCAACTTTGCGGTGGCATCTTGTGCCGGCAAAGGCGAGGCGCTGAGAAGCGAAAGCAAAATCATCAAAAGAGAAAAACGACTATGAGCAAGCATGGCGTCAGTTCTCCGTTTTGAAGTTTGGACTCAGCGAGGCATAG
>JABWAN010001067.1 GCA_013361015.1 Candidatus Zhuqueibacterota bacterium
ATCCATTCCCTCCTTCTGCCAAAAAAAGCTAAATTCTTGCAAGAAACCTCGTAGTCCCCCGCCTACAAACGCTTTCCCTCACACCTAGCCTTTTATCCGCCTTCTGCCAATTTATTTACCCCTGCCTGGTTTTGTATCTTATGCCCAGCAAGTGAGAGCAAAGCTGGTGAGACAAACAAAAGTGTGAAGACAGTGATAATCAAAATGATTTGAGTCAAAACAACTAACCCCCAACTTAAAAGGAGATTCGTTATGAACACGAAACGTTTTCTGCAAGTCGCAATCGCCGTTATGGCAATGGCATTTGCAAACCTCAACCTTGCCGGTGAGCTGCAAAACAACAGCAAGGCGCCAAACCTGGAAGGCACCTACAAATTAATCACGCGGCAGTTGCCGAATGGTAAAATGCAAACCGCGCCGGAGGTCATTGGCCTCATCACTTACACGAAGACCCACAAAAACTTCAACGTGATGTGGAAGGGCGCGAACGGCAAACTCCATTCGTACTCTTTGGTATCCACTTACAAGCTGACGGACACCGAATATCAAGAGACCGTGCTGTACAGTGTCGTGACTGACGAAGCCGGCGGCCAGAAGATCAACTATGATTTGTCGGGCCACAGCCGCAGCGTTCCACTCTCGGTAAACGGCAGCCGCCTCGAGTTCAAAATGCCTTTTGATGCTAGCTCCGTGGTCTTTGACCAACATTGGATCACTACGAAAACTGAAGGCGTGTACACGGATTACTGGGAGCGCGTGGAATAACTTCAGTGGGCGCGAGTCGAAAAGCTTCGCACCCAACTAAGAAGCGAATAAGCTCCGCGCAGTTCATTACTTGCTGCCCTGGGCTGCAAAGCTCAAACGATTAGATGAAGAGATGTGCGAAAGGCTCTCGTTGTACTCGTGTTAGGAATGCTCACAGCGCTGTTCATGCGTTCCGCACAAAAATGCAGCGCCGTGTGCAAGGTGAGATTTGACGTGGTGGAATGTGGTAAACATTGGGTGACGGTCGGCGGCAGTTCTCTCAAGCACCGCATTCTGTAGTCCATAGCCTACAAGCATGTTTCATTTAAGACTACACTTGAATCCGCCTTCTACCAATATATTTGCGCATATGTGATTTCGTATCTTGATGCCGTTAAAACGAAGATGATGCAACATGACAAACGAAAATGTGAAAACAATGCAGGTCGCAATCGTGGACGATTCTATCGTGGTTCGGGAACGTCTGGTGGAAATCTTGGCGCAGCACGAGGGCATCGAGATCGCGTGGCAAGCCGGCGACGTGCCAGAGGCGCAGATAGCGTTCGAGCGGCACGCGCCGGATGCGATCATTCTCGATATTCATTTGCCCAACGGCAGCGGTATCGATGTGCTCAAGGCCATCAAACAGAATAAGCCGTCCACAGTGGTGATCATGCTTACGAATTATCCCGTGCAGATTTTACGGCAACGTTGTGTGGAACTGGGCGCAGATGCATTCTTCGACAAGTCCACGGAATTTTACCGCGTGCTTGACATCTTGCGAGCGTTGACGAAAGCCTAGCCGGTGATGCAATTTGGTGATCGTGTTTAATCGCACCTCCACATCGGAATAGTCTATTTGATCTAACAACTCGCACGAAATATCGACGCATTTTCTTCACAATGTGTTTTCAAGGTTGTGTGAGTCAACAAACTTTTCAATGACGATTAACTTCTTTCATACCCCAAGGAGCACAAAATGAAAAAGCTCATAAACTTTGTCTTAGGCGCGGCCCTTTTGGCTTCATTCATGGGCTGTGAGCAGAAACCGGAACAGAAACAAATCACGCAAAACCGCGTGGAGTACGGCAAATATCTGGTCGCGACGGGCCTTTGCCATGATTGCCACTCGCCCAAAGTGTTTGGACCGCACGGCGAACCGATGCCGGATTCGACGCGGCTGCTCTCCGGACATCCGGCCGAGCTGCCTTATCCCAATTGGACGCCGGCTGATTTGCAACAACGCAATATCATGACTTCCACCAATCCCATGCTGACTGCGTGGGCCGGGCCGTGGGGCGTAAGCTTCGCCGCTAATCTCACGCCGGATAGCAGCACCGGCATGGGCGAATGGACCGAAGAAGCCTTCATCCGCACGTTGCGCAGCGGTAAGCATCAAGGGCAGCCGAATGGCCGTGATATTCTGCCGCCGATGCCGTGGGCGTTTGTCGGGCAAAAGACCGACGATGATCTC
>JABWAN010000061.1 GCA_013361015.1 Candidatus Zhuqueibacterota bacterium
TACTGGCAGGGCGCTTATCGCGACGCAGGCCGCGATGAAGGCGCGACGCTAGTGGTTCAAACTGCGAATCGGTTGGGTTGGTTTTGGTATATTCCGTTGCATGATGATCGCGTCAGCGTTGGTGTGGTCGCGCCGTTTGATTATCTTTTCAAAGGGCGAGGAAGCCACGAACAGACTTACGTTGAAGAAGTCGAGCGTTGTGTTGCGATCAAGGAGCGCGTTGCTTCGGCACGTCGCATTTCCGGTTACTTTGCAACGAGAGACTATTCCTATCGTGGTACGCAAGTCGCGGGCGAAGGGTGGGTGCTCGTGGGTGATGCTTTCGGCTTTCTTGATCCACTCTACTCCTCGGGCGTGTTGCTTGCTTTGAAATCCGGAGAATTGGCCGCGGACGCCATTGTCGAAGGTTTTCAGTGCGGAGATCTGTCCGCAGCGCAACTGGGCAAATGGGGCCCACTCTTCAACCAGGGCGTGGATCGCATGCGGCGACTCGTGTGCGAGTATTACGAGGGCTTCAGCTTTGGCAATTTCGTGCGCAACTATCCTCATCTGCGCAACACCGTCACGGATCTGTTGATTGGCGACCTTTTCACTGATCGCGTGGATAGCGTTTGGGAACCGATGGAATCCCTCTATGCCGAAAACAAAGTGCCGCCTCCGTCTTGGGATTCCGGCACGCCGGCGGAGCTGGCTGCAAACAAAATGAATGAATTGATTTTGCCGGAAGGAAATCTGCCCTGAGAAACACCTCTTTCGAAGAGCACTATACAGAATGAACCCAGGAACGGCTATGATGAAACGCGCATTATTGATTTTCAGCACAATGTTATTGCTAATTAAGGCTGGCACGGCGCTAGCACAACAAGACGACGACCATCCATTGGTTTCGAGGTATGCAGGATCGACGCTTCAAACCAAGAAGGTGGAGGAATTCGGCGAGTACAAGTTGATCACGAATCGAACGGCGCAAGGAGATTTCTTAAGCGAAATGCTCAAAGGCAAAGTCACTCGCATTATTTATGGAAATCCCGCCGAGCGTTCCACGTTGGAGATTTTCAGCAATTACCGTAAAGCACTCGAGCGCGCGGGAGTGAAGACGCTTTATGTTTGCGAGCTTGAGCACTGTGGTCCGGCGTTCGCGCGTAGCGCATGGGGACGATACAACGGCCTGTTTGCGGCTTCCGATGGGGATCCGCGCTATCTCTGTGGCAAGCTTGTCGCGCAAGGGAGCACTGCGTATGTTGCTCTCATGGTTGGCCGCGCACGTAGCCAGCTCGATATCATTGAGATTCTCGGCATGGAAGAGGACAAAGTGGCCGTCGATGCCGGAGCGTTAGCGCAAGCGCTGGATCGCGAGGGCAAGGTCAGCATCTATGGAATCTATTTTGATACGGACAAGGCGGAGATCAAGCCGGAGTCCAAAGCTGCACTTGACGAGATCGCCAAGCTGCTGAAGGAGCGCGCCACACTCAAGCTCTTTGTGGTCGGGCATACGGACATGACGGCCAGCCTTGAACACAATCGTGCTCTCTCGGCAGCGCGAGCGCAAGCAGTAGTCAAGGAATTGGTGGAAAATTACGGGGTCGCCGCTACTCGGCTCGAAGGCCATGGCGTGGGACCGTTGGCGCCGGCGGCCTCGAACGCGAGCCCAGAAGGCCGCAGCAAGAATCGTCGCGTCGAGCTGGTCGCGCGTTGATGGATAAGTTCTTCTGCTTTAGCCGTAAGGCTCACGCCTCAAATTCTTTCAACTCTTTTTCCACGCGCTGCAGATAGGGATCGTTTGCCTCCGTAGTCGCGATGGGCGCCTTGACCGGTGCAGTATTGCGGTGCAAAAAACGCCACATGGCGAAACCACCCACAACCAAGGCAACGAAAGGGAGGAGCCAGGCCAGCAGATTGAAACCGCTTTTAGTCGGCTTTGCTAAAATACGCTCGCCATACATTTCGACATAAGCTTGCAGAATTTCCTCTGTGCTTTTTCCCTGTGCAAGAGCTTCGCGAATTTGTACACGCATGTCGTACGCGATCTGCGAAGTGTGCGCGTCCGCGGTTCCCGACCAGCAGCACGGCGCCATCAATTGACCCGCAACTCTTTGTACCTGTTCCAACGACACCTTCCGCGTCGAGTCGGAGAGAGTTTGCTCATGGCCGGTTTGCGATTGTGCGAACGCAGTTTGCACAGAACAACAGAACGCGGCGCTCATGAGCGCGAATAAAGCAAGTCTTCGTTTCATGGCTTTGCTCTTTACGGTTGTCGGACTTTTGAGAAGACGGTCTTCACGCCGCTTTTCTCAAATTCCAAATGCACTTCGAAACTATCGCCGGCGGCGAGCGAGCGCTGCAAATCAATCAACATAATGTGATGGCCGCGCGGCGCCAACGTCACGTTGCCGCGCGCCGGAATGGCGAGGCCGCCTTCAGCTTGCTGCATCATCATACGGTCGCCTTCCATAATCGTTTGATGAATCTCCGTAACCGCACAAACCTCGGAATGCGCGCGCAATAAGCGATCCGCGCTGCCGCGATTCTCCACGATCAAATAAACTACGCCATTGCTGCCGGTGTGGTGCATGCTCGCCATGCCGCTATCGGAGCTGGTTCCGGCGGATGCTGCAAGGACCGCGACCGGTCGCGACCATACCTCGTTTATGCTAATCTCTGGAACCTCGGGAGCGCGTTGGCAGCTTGTGAACAGCGCCAGCATCATGATTGCGCACAACAAAAAAAATCTAGCCATAATCACTCCTTTCACGTGAGAATCTCTCATCACGGCCTGGGCTTCTGCTTACACCGCAACGGTTTTATTTCTTGCTGCGTAACAACAGCCGGATGTCGTGCACGACGTCATCGACCGGCGCGGCGTGATCAAGCAGCACGCGCAACACGCCTTTTTGATCCACCACAAACATGCGCGAAGTGTGATTGACCAGATACCCCGTCGCGCTTGCTGCAATGGTCACTTTTTCGACGTACACACCGAAAGCAGCATAGACCGCACGCAACGCTTCCACGCTTCCGGTCAAGCCGATGAAATCTTCGCTAAAAATCGACATGTGCGCTTTCAACTTTTCCGGTGTGTCGCGCTCCGGATCGACAGTAACATAAACGAATTTCACGCCGGCCGTGTCTGCTTCCAAGGCTTGGTGCACGCGGGCCCAAGTTGAAAGCGTCATGGGACAAACGTCGGGGCAATACGTATAGCCGAAAAAGAACAATACCACTTTGCCGTGCTGATCGCTCAATTTGAATGGTTGGCCGTCATGATCCTGCAACTCAAAATCCGCAATCAGCGTCTCCGGCATTTCTGTTCCGCGAAACGTGTCATTGGCACGGCAAGCCCAGCCGAATAGCGCCAAGCTTAAGATCAATGCGATGCGCATAAGCTACTCTCGGTTAAAAAATATCGGCTCTTGGGAATGGCACAGATAACGCACATACATGTAAAGCGCCAGAATATCATCTTCCGGCAAAACCTCTTCCCAGCCCATCATCGCAGTGCCGGGGCTGCCTTTGCGAATGAGATACAAACGCGCTTGCTCGGAGAAGAATGTGGCTTGCGCCTTGTCCGTGAAATTCGAAGGCTGGTGCAACAACACGCCGGGATGCTCGACTTTGCCGTCGCCGCGCACACCGTGACAGCCGCCACACAATTCCGGAAACAATTCACTACCGCGTTTGAGTTGAGCCGAGGTGGCGCTTGGTATCGGCTCATGATATTTTTCGCCCAGCGTTTGCCGAAGCTGTTGCCGGAGCTTTTCCAAGCGCGCGTGTTGATCGGGAAGTTGGGTTTGCTCATTGCGGCTGCATCCCGCGAAGAGAAGCACGCCGGCCCAAAGCAGGCAGATCATTTTCATGCGGCAAAATTCCGCTGGCACTGTTGCCAATTGATCACGTTCCAAAACGCGGCAATGTAGTCCGCGCGTTTGTTTTGATAACGCAAATAATACGCATGCTCCCACACGTCGATGCCGAGCACGGGCTTGTGCTTGCTCGCCAGCGGCGTATCTTGATTCGCGGTTTGAATGATCTCAAGTTTGCCTTTGCTATTCACTGCGAGCCACGCCCAGCCACTGCCGAACAGGGAGGAGGCCGCTTTCGCAAATTTTTCTTTGAAGCTCTCGAGCGCACCAAAATCACGATTGAGCGCTGCCGCCAAATCACCGGAGGGTTGCTCGCTCTGTGGACTCATCATTTGCCAAAAGAGGCAATGATTGAAATAGCCGCCGCCGTGGTTGCGCACCGTCGCGCGCACGGCTTCCGGCACGGATTTCAAATTTGACAGCAACTCGACGATCGTCTTCTGCTGCAAAGCCGGATACTCCTTGAGCGCATTGTTGAGATTATCCGTATACGCTTTGTGATGGCGGCCGTGATGAATTTGCATCGTTTGTTCATCAACCGCAACGGCGAGCGCGTTGGTGGCATACGGCAAATCCGGCAATGCGAAAGGATACTTCGCCGCGGCGCCGGGCGCGAGTTTATTGAAATCGAGTTTGAGTTTGCTCGCGCGCGGCGGTGCTGCCAGCGTATCTTCCGCGAAGGCAATAGCAGCGCCGCCGATTGCGCCGAACATTGTTCCCAACGCTTCACGGCGTGTTTGCAAAAAACGTTTTTGTTTCATGAGGTGCTCCCGACTATCAAAACGATTAGGATGTGATGAAATGCAATCCATTAGCTTGTTACACGCACTGCACACGCGCGGCCTTCTCATTTCACCAGCGCGCAAATAAGTACGAGCGCAGCGGCGACGACACGAAGTTTAGCAAGGTATGCCGTAATCGCACGTTTTCCTTGTGCGTGCTTCACGGAGGCAGGCGGCCTCACTTGCGCTTGCGCGCAGTTTGGTATTATTCTTTGGTGTTGCAACTAAAGCAGAATGCAGCCGATTCGGGGTGGGTGAAAAATATCTTCGGCAAATTGCGAGGAAGGATGGGGCTCGTTTGCAAGATCGAGGCGCAAACTCAAACTCGGTGAAGCGAGTGTGGTTAGTTCCGTTTGGCGCAGGTAAAAGGTGTCTTGCTCAAAATTATGCTTGAAGGGCGCGGGATTGTGCTGCGTTGTTTGCGGGGCTTCGGCTTTTGCGAGGCGTTTAGCGACATAGCACATGCCTTCGCACTTCAGCTCAGGCTTCGCCCGGTTTTCGCAAAGTTGTTGCACGATGAATTTTTTGTTGAACGCATACTCCAAATAGGGAGAGAACGGCTGGAAGACCGCAAGGACATAGAGGCCAAGCAAAAAGCGAATCACAGCCTTTTGGAGGAAAATCATCATGGCCGAATATAAAGAAAAATTTCGCAAAAGCAAGCCGCCAAAACACGGGCAACAATTTTGTCGGCGGAATTGGCTTTGAGAGGAAAAATGCTTATACTTTTAAGCCTTTCTTATGAGACATGCAGTTTTACTCCAACATACGCAAAAGGATAAAAGCAAAACTGTTGGCCGACAACACGAATAAAAGCGCATGCATAGTTTTGCCAACAACCGTTTTGCACCCATTTTGATCGCTTAATGACCGCCACCTCCCAACCCAAATCCTCTCGCAACCCTTGGCGCGATTTGCGCATACTGCCGCGCGAAATGTGGATACTCGGCGCGGCGACGCTCGTCAATCGCATCGGCATGATGGCGTTGCCGTTTCTTACGCTGTATTTGACGGAGCACCTGCGTTATTCGCAAGCGCACGCGGGCTACGTGCTCTCGATTTATGGTCTGGGTGCGCTCATTACTGCGCCGCTCGCGGGGAGGTTGAGCGACCACGTCGGTCCGCTGCGCATCATGCAACTAGCGCTACTACTCTCCGGCACCTTGCTGTTGTTCTTTCCGCTTGTCACAAATTATCTAGCGCTATGTGCTCTCGCATTTCTATGGGCCGTGTTGAGCGAGGCCTTCCGTCCGGCGAGCATGTCCATCATCTCCGATTGGGTGCTGCCGGAGCAACGCAAAGCCGCGTTCGCACTCAATCGGCTCGCGATCAATCTCGGCATGAGCATCGGCCCGGCCGCCGCGGGTTTCATTGCCACGGTGTCTTTCACCGCAATCTTCATCATCGACGGCGCGACCTCTATACTCGCAGGGCTTATGCTGATGTTTTCTGCGTTGCGCTCGCGCGTTCCACATGTGGCTGAAGCGCATGCGCATAAAACCGGCGCCCGCCCTATTCGCACTGCAAACGTATTTTCTGATCGGCGCTTTCTCTATTTTATACTCGCGTTGTTGCCAGTGACCGTTGTCTTCTTTCAACACAACAGCACGCTGCCGCTTTTCGTTGTGCGGGATCTGAACTTGACTGAATCCCGATACGGGCTTTTGTTTGCGATGAACACGGTGTTGATTATTTTGCTGGAAGTGCCGCTCAACACAAGCATGGCGCATTGGCCGCATCGCAACGCGCTCGCGTTGAGTTGCGTGTTCTGGGGCATCGGCTTCGGAATTTTGATGTTCGTGCACAGCTTTGCCGGCGCGCTGCTCTCCGTCGCGATTTGGACGTTCGGCGAAATGATTCTCTTCCCCGGCGCGGCAAATTTTGTTTCGGAAATTGCGCCGAGCGCGCGGCGCGGCACGTATATGGGCGTTTATCAAATGAGTTTCAGTCTGGCGTTCATTCTCGCGCCGTGGCTGGGCACGCAAATGCTCGAACATTTCGGCGCAAAGTGGCTGTGGGGCGCGGCCTTCGTATTGGGAAGTATATCCGCGGCGATGATGTGGAGGATTGGAGAGGCAGATAAAAACTCTTGAGCGCAGTCTGCTCGGATTTCCAGGTTGCTTCTCAACACGAATGTGTTATATTCAGAGCAGATGAGTCAAGGCATCGATTAACTTTAACCCAAACTAAAAGCCATGCACGCCGCAATCACCGTCGAAGACTTGAAGCATGATCTCCCGGCATTTCTCCGGCGTGTCGAGGCCGGTGAAGCGCTTGTGCTCATGAAAGAAGGGAAGCCGATGGCAGAGATCAAGCCCGTCGCTTCCATGTTCACGGCGCCGTTACGCCCGTATGGATTATGCGCCAGTGAGTTTGTCGTGCCGGATGATTTTGATGAGCCTTTGCCCGAAAACGTTCTCGCAGAGTTTGAAGGGCGATGAAGATTCTACTCGACACGCACATCCTCCTGTGGTACATCAGCGGCGACGCGCGTTTGCCCGAAGACAAACGTGACGCGATCTGCAGTGCGGAAAACGAAATTTATCTCAGCGTCGTGTCGCTGTGGGAAACGCTGATCAAGCATCACATCGGCAAACTGACTTTTCCTCAACCCCCCGAGCTTTGCTTACCGGAACAACGAGAACGCCATCGCATTGCGAGTCTGGCGTCGGATGAAATCAGCGTCGCCCGCCTCGCTACACTCCCACCGCTTCACCGTGATCCGTTTGATCGCATGCTCATTTGCCAGGCCCATGTGCATGGTTTGGTTTTGATGACTGTGGATGAAATCCTACGCGCTAATTCCGTTCAAATTTTCGCTTAAAAATCAGAGACCATGAAAGAACCTCAGGTCAATCTCGACCTCGCGTTGCAGCACGGCCTCAGCGCCGAAGAGTATGAACGCATTCTGCAAATTCTCGGGCGCACGCCGACGTTTACGGAATTGGGCATTTTCTCGGTGATGTGGTCCGAGCACTGCAGCTACAAAAATTCCATTGTGCAACTTAAGACGCTGCCGCGCGAAGGCAAAAACCTGCTCGTAAAAGCGGGAGAAGAGAACGCGGGCTTGATCGACATCGGTGATGGGCTTGCGGTTGCGTTTAAGATCGAAAGCCACAATCACCCCTCTGCGGTGGAGCCGTATCAAGGCGCGGCCACGGGCGTCGGCGGCATCTTGCGCGATATTTTTACGATGGGCGCGCGGCCGATTGCAGCGCTGAACTCGTTGCGCTTCGGCAATCTCAACGATGCGCGCACGCGTTATCTGTTCAAAGGGGTCGTCAAAGGCATCGGCGATTACGGCAATTGCTTCGGCGTGCCCACGGTGGCGGGCGAAGTGTATTTCGAAGATTGTTATCGCGACAATCCGCTCGTGAATGCCATGGCGGTCGGCATCGTGAAGCATGATCGCATTGCCAAAGCCGTGGCGCGCGGCGAAGGCAATAGCGTCATTCTCATCGGCTCTTCCACGGGCCGCGACGGCATCCACGGTGCGACGTTCGCGAGTGAAGAAATTTCCGAAGCGAGCGAGCAGAAGCGCCCGCAAGTGCAAGTCGGCGATCCGTTCGCGGAGAAGTTGTTGCTCGAAGCCTCGCTCGAAATGATTCGCGCGGATCTTATCGTCGGCATGCAAGATATGGGCGCTGCGGGCATCACATGCTCCACTTCCGAAATGTCCGCGCGCGGCGAGTGCGGTATGGATATCGATCTCGAGCAAGTGCCGTTGCGCGAGAAGGGCATGACGCCGTACGAAATCATACTCTCGGAATCGCAAGAGCGCATGTTGGTGGTTGCGAAGCCGGGCAGGGAGGAGGCCATCAAGCAAATTTGTGAGAAGTGGGATTTGCACGCGGCGCGCATCGGCGCTGTGCGCAACGGCAACACTCTGCGCGTGCGCATGAACGGCGAAGTCGTTGCGGAAATACCAGCGGAAGTTTTGGCGCTCGGCGGCGGCGCGCCGGTTTACTTGCGTGAAGCGCAAGAACCGGCGTATTTGAAAGCCACACGCGCATTCAAACCGGAAAGTCTTCCTCAACCAAAAGATTTGAATGAAGTATTGCTCACACTGCTCAAATCGCCGAGTATTGCGAGCAAGCAATGGGTGTATCGCCAATACGATTCCACCGTGCGTTCAAACACGGTGATTCAACCCGGCGGCGACGCTGCGGTGTTGCGCATCAAAGGCTCGCGCAAAGGGCTTGCAGTGAAGACCGATTGCAACGCGCGATATGTTTATCTCAACCCTCGTCGCGGCGCTGCGATTGCGGTAGCGGAATCTGCGCGCAATGTTGCTGTCACGGGCGCACGGCCCGTGGCGATCACCAACTGTTTGAACTTCGGCAACCCTTATAAGCCGGAAAATTATTGGCAATTTCAAGAAGCGATTGCCGGCATCGGCGAAGCGTGCCGCGGCCTCGAAACGCCGGTGACCGGCGGCAATGTGAGCTTTTATAATGAAAGCCCGAATGCCGCGGTTTATCCCACGCCGACCATTGGCATGCTCGGCGTTCTCGATGATGTGACTTGCGCGATGACTGCACACTTCAAAAATGTGGGTGATGAGATTGCACTGCTCGGCGCGCATCTCGAAGAAGTTGGCGGCAGCGAATATTTGAAGATGATTCACGGCCAGGTAGCGGGTGATTGTCCGCAGCTTGACCTGGTCTGCGAACGCGCCGTGCATTCCGCGTGCGTGGAAATGATTGCCGCGCGCCTCGTGCACTCAGCGCACGATCTTGCGGACGGAGGCCTAGCCGTGGCGCTCGCGGAGTGTTGTATGATGAACGAAGAAAATGTTATCGGCGCGGAGATTGTTTTGCCGAGGTATCAACGCGCGGACTTCGCGCTCTTCGGCGAGAGCCAATCGCGCGTGGTGATTTCATATGCGCCCACGCAGCGCGAAAGCATTCAACGCATTTGCGCGCAACACGCTGTGCCGCTGCAAGTGCTCGGCAAGGTAGTCGCCGGGGTGTTGCGCATCGACGGATTGATTGCGACGCCATGCTCGCAACTGCGCGCAGCGTATTACGATGCGCTTGCGGAGATCATGGCGTGAGTGCCGTCGGCTTGTGCGAATTCTGCCGCCACGCGCAGATCATTCAAAGCAAACGTGGCGGCACGTTCTATTTGTGCCGGCGTTCGAATGATGATTCGAGTTTTGACAAGTATCCACGTTTGCCGGTGTTGTCATGTCGAGGTTATGAAGCCGGTGAAGTGCAACAGCATCTGGGCGGTATTCCTTCTGCAAAAATAAACAAAGCATAGCATTGCAAATTCAACCGCCTTTTACTGCTCTGTGCCGCGGCTCATTCACAAAAACTTTTTCTTGTTGCTCTCCTCATCTTCGCACAACGGAAGCTTGTTGCGCCGGGGCCGGCGCCGCTGCATATGCTCTCCCAAGCCCTCAATCCGCCAACTTTCACTTGCCTCTCGCGCAGTCGTTCTGTACTTTGCATTTGTATTTTTCACCTCTTATTTCCCATATGGAGCACCTCATGCGAAATCTCTTGGCCTATGTTGGCACAGCCGCTTTGATCATGCTCATGTTCTCTTGCAGCAATCGCGATGACCGCAACGACGTGCGTTCGCGCTACGGCGAACCGGACGAGAAGCAAGCACTGGGCAAGGATATTTATTGGCGCGAGCTGTGGTACTATAATTCTTCGGGCTTGGGCTATGAGTTTCGCCGCAATGCGGGCTGCGGGAGCTATCATGATACTTACCTCTACGCGACATTCTATTTTCCGCCCGATACCTCCGGTGTGCAGCCTGCGAATCGAAAGCGCGTACCGGATCCAAACATTCAACAAGAGCTTTCCACCGAGCCGCGCGATCGCGTCCTTGCACCGTATTAGCATTCTGCTTCCACATGCTTATCCCGTTGGACCTCTCTCCGAAGCATGGAGTAGAAGCCAACCAAGCGACAGCTAGATCGTGCGACGAAATAGCGACGTAAGAGTGCATATGAAAACGAGTGAGTTGATCCAATACCTCGACGCCTATCTCGAGATCAACAAGATTCCAGATGCTTCGCAGAACGGCCTGCAAGTGGAAGGCAAGGTGGAGGTCAAAAAGCTCGGTGTTGCAGTTGACGCATGCCAGGATAGCATTGCTGCCGCGGTTGCAGCCGGAGTTGATCTTTTGCTCGTGCATCACGGCTTGTTTTGGGATAAGCCGGTGCGTTTGGTTGGGAGTGAATTCCGCCGCGTGCAGGCTCTGATTGCAAACGGCATTAATCTTTATACCGCGCATTTGCCTTTGGATTGGCATCCACAAGTAGGCAACAATGCCGTGCTCGCGCGCAAGCTCGGTTTCGAGCCGGCAACGGGTTTCGGCGCCTCCGGCGCGGCAGACGGGCGTTGCATCGGTTGCATTGCAGAAGCGCAAACCAGCATCGCGTTGGCGCCCTTTCTCAAACTTCTCGCTTCCGTTTTGCACGCCGACGTGCGCGCGGATTTATTCGGCACGCATCAAATTAAACGCATCGCCATTGTCACCGGCGGAGGCGCGTTTTTGTTGCCACACGTTTTGTGTGCGGGAGTGGATGCTTATATCACCGGCGAGCCGAAACATTCCTATTTTCATTTTACCAAAGAGAACAAGCTGAATGTGATTTACGGCGGCCACTACGAGACCGAGACCTTCGGCGTGCTCGCGCTTGCCGAACACCTGCAACAGAAGTTTCAACTGCCTTTTGAGTTCTTCCATTTTCCCACCGGGTTGTAATTTATTTTCTGTAAGCGGATTGAACGGAGCGAGCGGATAAGTCTGGCCGGCATCGGCTCAACCCGTTAATTCCGCTTACAAAATTCCTTTTGGTAGCGGCTTGAGATACGGAAAGAGCAAAATGGCTGAGCTTCCCATCTCCTATTCCCATTTAACCAGTCCGATCGGCGAGCTTTTGCTCGCGAGCAGTGCGGCGGGATTGTTGGCGATTCGTTTTGAAGAGGAAGCCAAAGCCTTGCCGCCCTCTGCCGAATGGCGCTGTGAAGCGGAGCCGTTTCACGAAGCAATTCAGCAGTTGCGCGAGTATTTTGCCGGCAAGCGCTTGGTGTTTGATCTGCCGCTTGCGCCGCAAGGCACGCCCTTTCAACTGAAGGTGTGGCAGGCATTGCAAGAAATTCCATATGGTGAAACGATTTCCTATAGCGAGTTGGCGAACCGCATCGGCAATCCACGCGCGGTGCGTGCGGTCGGCGCAGCGAACGGCAGCAATCCGATTCCAATCATCATTCCTTGCCATCGCGTCATCGGCAGCAATGGCGCATTGGTGGGTTACGGCGGCGGGTTGCCGATCAAAAAAAAGTTGCTGGCCCTGGAAAAAGAGCACTACGCAAAAACGCAAGCGCAACGGTCTTTGTTTTGAGCGACGGTCCAGCATTTGAGAATGTCACAAGCATCTATACGAGAAAACGAGCGGACATGACGACGCGAAAGAACACTGTGGCTGCTTATCACATTCATCCGCTGACCCAAGAGCGGTGGGGGGATTTTGAAAAGCTCTTCGGCGCACGCGGGGCATGCGGCGGTTGTTGGTGCATGCTGTGGCGGTTGCCGCGACCGGATTTCGAACGCGGCAAAGGTGAAGGCAATCGCCGCGCGATGCGCATGCTGGTGCGCAGCGGCACGGCGCCGGGCTTGATCGCATACGACGGCGAGGAGCCGGTGGCATGGTGTTCGGTCGGGCCGCGCGCGGATTTTTCCGGCTTGGAACGCTCGCGCATTCT
>JABWAN010000062.1 GCA_013361015.1 Candidatus Zhuqueibacterota bacterium
TACAACGTGCTCATGTCCATCGAGAAGGATGCAATCCTGTTTACGAACGGTGACAATGATACTTATCCGATTTGGTTGCTGCAGAGAGTGCAAGGTATCCGCACTGCGGTGACTGTCATGAACTTCCATCTCATCACGAAATATCCTGACTATCTCAAGAAGCTTTTGCAGGAAAGACAGCTCGAACTGGACTGGTCGACGCTGCCGCCGGTGAAAGAAGAGGGATTTCTTTTCGCGCTCTGCAAGGCACTTGCGCCCAGCGTTCCGGTTTATGTCGCGCTGACGATCGAGCCGGCACATATCAAACCGCTGGCTGATCATCTTTTCGTGGTCGGCCTAGCTTATCAGTACAGCCCGCGCCGTTTCGATAACCTCAGCGTGTTGCAAAAGAACTGGGAGCAGAGCTTTCGCCTGGATTATCTCACTCATGATTGGTACGAAGCATGGCGTCCAGAGACCGAACGGATTGTGCCGAGCTTAAATGGCAACTATCTCGCGCCCTTGGTGCTTTTGATCGAACACACCAAAGCCAAAGAGGAAATTGAGAAGTCTAATCGCTTGCGCGCGCTTGCTTTCGAACTGGCGCGCAAGGCCGGCAGCGGCGCCGAGCTGCAGAGAATACTTGGAGCGAGATAGAATAACATTAGCATGACACTGCCGAAACTGCCATATCATGAATACACGGATGAGCGTTTACTCGAAGCCCTCCCCAAGGGAGAAGTGCCGGCATTCGACGAGCTTTATCGCCGCTATAGCAAACGCTTGCTGCACTATTTCCAGCGCATGCTCGGCGGCGATCGCGCCAAAGCTCAGGATTTCTTGCAGGAAATCTTTTTGAAGATCATCGAGAAGCCTCATCTCTTTCAAGCGCACCAGCGCTTTTCGACCTGGCGCTATGCGATCGCGCACAACATGTGCAAGAATGAATACCGCCGGCTGCGAGTACGCAGCCGGTCCACTCGTGAAGGCGGGATGAATGGAGTACCCCCTGCTGCAACCCATGATGCCCTTCCTGAAACCTTAGTCATGCAGGAAGAATTATTGGCGCAAGTATGGCAAGCTTTGGCCGAATGCGAAGAAGTACAGCGCAGTACCTTTCTGCTGCGCTTTCAACAAGAGTTGTCCATCAAAGAAATCAGTGCAATCCTCTCCTGCTCAGAGGGCACAACCAAATCGCGGTTGTTTTACACGCTCAAAAAACTGGCGAAGAGCTTGCAAGAATTCAATCCGAATAAATCGTAGTCCACTGCCAATCTGCGAGCATGGCCTCGCCGGCAGCAGGGCGCAGTTAAAAAACCAGGGTGGCTTTTTATGAAAAACGCATTACCAACAAAACTCATGAACTGTGCCGAAATCGAAGAGCTGTTGCTCAAAGGCAGCGTGGAAGCCTTGTCGGAAACAGAGAGGTCTGAAATGAACAAGCACGTGCAGGCCTGTCCGCAGTGTCGCACTTATCAAGAGATGTTGACCGGCGTGCAGAGTGCGGTTAAGCTTTCTGCGCAGCCCGACCTCGTTCCAGACTCCGCCGTCTATTTCAGCGTGGCGCAGAAAGTAAAAGCGCGCGCGGCTTCGCAATCGAGCCAGGGGCGGGTGCTTGCAAAACGCTGGCTCGCACCATTGCGCTATCGCATTCCTCTTTATCAAGCCGCGCTCGCCGTGGCAACGATCCTGTTGATCTTCTCGACTATGACTTCTCTGGTGGCGCGCAAGCCGGCCTCGATGGCGGATTCCTTGCGGGTGGAACAAACTAACGGCGCCAATTACCGCCTCCACCAAGATTCGACTTTAACCGATAGCTTACGTATTGGTCGCAATATGAAAGAAGACAGCCTGCTGCTTCGTTTTATTTATTCGGCAATGTAATGCCGTAGCACAAACTTCGCAGTTTGCAGCAGGTTGGATTTCTGCACTACCTATTTTGCACAACCATGCTTTTTAAAAGTAATTCGCCATGAAAAATCTCAAAACCATCTTTGGTAGTACACTCTTTCTCGCCACGCTCGCTACGTACGTAAGCACCCTCGCGCCCACTACATCTTTCTGGGATGCGGGCGAGTTTATTTCATGCGCCTACAATTTAGGAATTCCGCATCCGCCCGGCGCTCCGCTCTATCTCCTCTTGGCTCGGCTCTTTGCCATTCTGCCCTGGGCCGGCGACATCGCCATGCGTGTAAACCTGCTCTCCGCACTCATGAGCGCATGCGCGACGACATTCACTTTTCTCATCATCATTCGCATGATCGAGCTGTGCCATGGCTCCGCCGCAACGTCTGCGCAGCGGTTGTTGCACTATATCGCGGGTGCGATTGGCGCGCTGGCATTTGCTTTTTCAGACACACAATGGTTCAATTCCGTGGAAGCGGAACTTTATTCCGCCTCGCTTCTGTCGGCCGCGTTGATCCTTTGGGTAATGCTCAAATGGCAGGAGCAAGCCGGGAGCCCAACCGCAGGGCGTTGGTTATTGCTTGCAGCCTATTTAACCGGCCTGACGATCGGAATACATTTGCTGGGGATTTTGATTTTGCCCAGCGTCTTGTTGCTCATTTATCTGCAACGCGCGAAAATTTCATGGGGCTCGTTCTTCGTCTTCGCGCTGTTCTCTGCTGCGCTCATTGTTTTGCTCTACCCAGTTATTGCGAAGGAATTGGCGCGTCTCATTGCGAACTATTCGCTCGTCGCCGCCGGCATTTTGTTGGCGGCCTTGCTCGCGGCGATTCATTTCAGCGCCCGCGCTCGGCGCAGAGAAATAAGCCTCACGCTAATTGGGATTTTGCTCGTGCTCACGGGCTACTCGACGTACACCACGATTTTCATCCGCTCGCAACACAATCCGGTGATTGACATGAACAATCCTGATACTGCGGAGCGCTTCAATGCGTATGTACAGCGCGAGCAATACGGCAATTGGTCGCTTTGGCCGCGCCGCGCAGAATTTTGGAGCTACCAAATCGAGCGCATGTACCTGCGCTATTTCGGCTGGCAGTTTATTGGAAAGGACGAATCGGATCTTTCTGACGAAGCCCAGCCTCAAACATTTTCATCGCGCGGCTTGTGGGGTGTGCCGTTTCTCGTGGGCTTGTTGGGCATGGTGCATCACTTCCGCAAGGATTGGCGGCGCGCTATCACGCTACTGACGATGTTCCTGGTAATGGGGTTGGCGTTGGTTATCTATTTAAACCAAGAAGACCCACAGCCGCGAGAGCGCGATTATGTTTATACCGGCTCGTTTTTGGCGTTCGCATTGTGGATCGGCATCGGCGCTGCGGCCATTTTGGAATCTCTCCGCGCGCGTCTGCAAAGTAATCTTGCACTGCGACGTCCGGCCATGATGGCGGCCGCCACGGCCTTGTTTGCACTCGTTCCGCTCAAAATGTTCGCATTTAATTATCACACGCATGATCGCAGCGGCAACTTTCTCGCGTATGACTATTCCTACAATTTGCTGCAAAGCTGCGCCCCCGATGCGATTATTTTCACGAACGGCGACAATGACACGTATCCGTTGTGGGCGCTGCAAACCGTGTACGGCATTCGCCCCGACGTGAACCTCGTTTGCCTCAGCTTGTTGAACACGGATTGGTACATTCAACAACTCAAACACGGCGCGCCGAAAGCGCCGATTCGATTGTCCGACGAGCGAATTGCCGCGCTGCAACCGTGGCACTGGCCCAAACGCAAGACGGTAACGCTCGAGGTGCCGCCACAAATTTATGCACAATGGCAGCAAGCTTTGGCGCGCGAAGCTTCGCTCGAGAGCAGGCCCACCGTCGAATTCGAAGTGGCGCCAACATGGGCGGGCCAATTCCTGCGCATACAGGATATGATGATTCTCCACATTCTCGCGGAGAACAAATTCCAGCGGCCAGTATATTTTGCCGTGACGGTTTCGCCGGAGAACATGCTCGGCTTGCAAGACTATTTGCGCATGGAAGGCCTCGCGTTCCGTGTTTTGCCGCTGCGCCAGCCCAATGGGCATCTCGATCCGCAGCTCATGCACGCCAAGCTATTTGAAGAGTTCCGCTATCGCAATCTCGACAACCCGGACGTGCATTTTGACAATGATTCGCTTGCGCTGCTCACGAATTACCGCTCGGCATTTTTACAGTTGGCGCATCACTATCACTTGCAAAACGAGAATGAGAAGACGGTTGCAGTTTTGGATAAGATGGCCGCGATCTTGCCGGAGCATATCGTTCCTTTGCCGAGCGCGAATCTCAGTCTCGCCATTGGCCAGCTCTATCACGCCGCAGGCAAAAAAGATGAGCTGCCGCGACGCCTTGCCGAACTAGGTCGCAGTCCCAAGCTCGCGCCGCGAGACAAAATCAACGTCGCAGAATTGTATGCGACCTGGCTGCAAGATTGGGCGAACGCAGAATCGCTCGCGCAGACTGTTTTGCGAGAAGCGCCCAAGCTGCCGGACGCCTACAGTTTTTTGCTCAATTTGTATACGCAACGCGGAGAGAAGCAGAAGGCCGTCGCCGTGTTGCAGCAATGGCTGGAGAAGAATCCGTCAGATCAATTGGCCGCGCAGGAGTTGCAGAAGTTGCAAGAGTGAGGTGTGGCGCCGAAGGATCGCACCTGCCTTCGCTCATTCCCGAGGGGATTACAGGACTGACTGTTTTCAAAACTGGCGAGAGGCCGGCTATGCTCGCGGCCTCTCCAGTTTTGAAACAAAAAACCCTTGCGAAGGATGCCACCTTCGCAAGGGTTCGCTAGAAATTCCAACCGAGATCACTTCATCAACAACATGCGCTTCACGCTTATGAACTCGCCGGCTTCGATGCGATAGAGGTAAATGCCGCTCGGGAGCATCATGCCGCGGTCGTCGCGGCCATCCCACTGTTTCGTGTATTGCCCCGCCTTTTGCTTTTCATCTACCAACACCCGCACCGACTGGCCGAGCAAATTGTAGATCGTCAATCTTACGATGACGTCGCGCGGCAATTCATAGCCGAGGGTGGTGGTGGGATTGAATGGGTTCGGATAATTCTGGCTCAGCGCAAAGACTTCCGGAATGGTTTCCACTGCTTGCGATTGCACCGGCGTTTTGATGACCCAGCTCGTGCGCACCGTGTCTTCGCGATCAAACACCCACGCTTCCACGGTATTCCACTTTTGCTCGTTGCCGAACTCGAACGTGCTCGCAATATTCGTGGTCATTTGATTGTTCACGAGCCAGCGATAACTGAGCACGTCGCCATCGGGGTCTTCCGCGTTCACGCGCATCGTAATCGTGCCGCCCGCAAACGAGGTGTCGGGATAAACGCCGGGCGTGCCCACGGGGTTGCGGCTAAGAATGACCGGCGCACGATTGCGATTCGCCACGTCGATCGTCACCAATTCTTCATCCACACCGCCGCGCATGTCATACACGAAGAATCGCGCTTCGAAATGGCCGGCGCTGTTTTCATCCGTAGTCCACGTGAATTTGCGCGTGCCAAGCGAATCAAACACTGCACCCGGCGGCAAGCTCGCTGCGCCATAACGTATCGGATCATTGTCCGCATCCGTGGCTTGCAGAACGAATTCCATGCGGTCGCCTTCGCGCACGTTTTGATCGGGCACGTCCACGAAGATTGGGAAATTATTGCCGGTGACGCCGGTGCCCACGAAGAGAATCGGAGAGCCGGTCAAACCGAGCCCCATGGCTTCCGCTTCATTGCGCCCTGCGCGCACCGTCCACTTCACTTCCGCGATGCCTTTGTCGTTCGTTAAAGCCGTGGCTGTCGGCTGGCCGTTGAAATTGCCGCCGCCTTTGGTCACCACGAAATCAATTGACACGCCGCTGATGGGATTGCCGAATTGATCGCCGACCTTCACCTGCAATGGGAAATTGAGCGGCAAGTTTACCGTACCGTTTTGATTGTTCGTGCGGCTAACGGCTTGCATCGTGGTCGCGTTCGCAGGCCGCGCGATGACCGTGAACCATTGCGGCGAGCCTTGCAGATTGCTTGCGCTCGCGCGCACGAGGCGCGGACCGCTTTCTTGTCCGAAAGTAATCTTGCTGGCGGCGAAGCCACCATTCGACGTATTCACCACATTGTCGGCAAGTTGGCCGCTGCCTTGTATCAACTCGAAAATCACGGGCACGCCGTCGATACCGTTGTTGTTCGCATCGGTCACACGCACGGTGAGCGGCGTGGCCAATTCTTGATTCACGGTGCCGCTCGCGTTGTTGCCGCTTTGCAGCACGAGGTGTGCGGGCGAGCCGGATTGCGCCGAGGCTTGAAAATCGAAGGGCGAACCGGTGAGGCCGCTGCTGCTCGCGCGCACTACGTTGGTGCCGGCATTGGGGCCGAGCCGCCACGTGACGCTGGCTTCGCCGTGCTCATTGCTCTTCACCAGGGCTTGCGCGCCGCCATTCACTTGGCCGCCGCCGAACGTCACCTCAAACATGACTTCCGCGCCGGCAACGATGCGATCATCGCGATCGACCACACGCATCACCAACGGCTTCGCCAAATTCTCCAATACTACGCCGACCTGATTGTTGCCGGAGGTCGCAAGCAACTTACGCGCAGCCTGGTTCTTTGCATTGAGCACAAAGAGGAACGGTGAATTGCGCAAGCCGGGCGCGGTCGCGCGCACGCGATTCTCCACCGCGCTGGCGCCGAGAACATACGACACGCATGCCATGCCCACGGAATCGCTGACGATTTGGCTCGCGCCAATAAAACGGCCGTTGCCGCCGTCCACCTCAAAACTCACGGTGAAGCCGGGCACGCCATTGCCGAATTGATCTTCCACTTTGACGCACAACTGATCCGGCAGCGCCGTGTTCACGTTGCCGGTTTGACCGTTGCCGCCCAAATACGTCAACTCCTTTGCGGCGAGCGGCTCGAAGCGAACCTTCGCGCCATTGCTCAAATCGTATTGCCCGTCCACTTTCGCGGTGATGATTTTCAGCTCCGCTTTGGTGGAGGCCAGAGAGCCGAGAGCTTTGCCTTCTGCATTGGTTTTGCCCGGTTGACGCACATCATTCAAACTGCCTGAAACAACAAGCTGCACGGGTTTATCCGCAATGGGATTGCCGAATTTATCTTTGACCATCACGGTAATCATCGCACGCGCTTGTCCATCGGCCGGCACCGGACTGTCGCCAGCAATCGTCGAAGTGATCGCGCTGGGCAAACCCGCGGTCGCAAACGCGACGAACTTCACGGGCGAGCCTTGCAGATCCTGCAAGCCGTCGTTGGCGCTCGCAGTCACAGATTGACTATCCGGCAAGATCGCGCTGCCGAGCAGCCACGGCACTTGCGCGTAACCATTCGCATCTGAAATCGCAGTCGTATCGCGCGTTGTGGCGTTGCCGAAAGAGCCGTTCGACTGGCCGCTCGAACGGAAACGTACCGCATGATCTTTGATGGGATTGCCTTGCGCATCCACCACGCGTACACGCAGTGCGTTGCTCAACGCTTCACCCGCAGAGCCGGTTTGCCGGTTGCCGGACGCGAGCTGCATCGCGCGCGCACGGCTCGGCGTGGCCGATGCGATAAAGGTGAGCGGCGAGTTGTTCAATTCCAGCGTGCCGTTGAATGCGCGCGCTTGCACTTTGTTGTTATAAAGACCCGAAGTCGAACCCGCGGTCAGCGTCACTTGCGCGAGGCCCTGTGCGTTCGTTTTGATTGTATCCTTCGCCGCGCCATTCAAATGGCCGCCGCCGGCAATGACTTCGAAAACTACGTCAACACTGGCGAGCGGATTATCCACTTTGTCCGCGACCTTCACAACAAAAGGCGCGGGCAAAGGATTATTCACAACACCGGAGAGACTGTCGCCGGAAATTTCTTTGAGCACGAACGGTGCGCCCGTGCGTGCGCTCGCTTGAAAGATGATCGGCGAGCCGTCCACTGCGGCTACGGAGGCAGCTTGCACTTTGTTATTGTTCGTGCCGGGAATGTTGCCCAGCGTGAGCTTCACGCTCGCCGTGCCCGTCGAATCGGTTTTCACGGTGAAAGGAGAAGCGCCGCCATTGAGTTTGCCGTTGCCTTCGATGATCGTGAAGACCACGTCTTGTTGCGCGACCGGTTTATCCAGCGTGTCGGTGATCATCACTTTGAACGGATTCACGAGCGGGTCGCCCGCAACGCCGCTTTGATTATTCCCCGAAACCAGCGCCATGGCTTTCAAGCTCGCAGTGTTGATGGTAAAATTTCGCGGCGAGCCTTGCAAGGCCTGGCCGTTGTGCTCCGCCGTCGCGCGCACTTTGTTTTGCGCACCCGCGACCGGCCCGGTGACGAACGGCGCACCCACTTCGCCATTGCTATCCGTGCGCAGCAACGCGCTGCTCGCGCCATTGATGGCGCCGTTGCCGGCATCCACAATGAAATTCACTGCCGCACCGGAGATGGGATTGTTGTCCGCATCTGTGACGCGCACAGTGAGCGGATTGGCAACCAATGTCGCCGCGCTCGTGAGTTGATTGTCGCCCGATACTTTCGCGAGCTTTGCAGGGATTGCAGCTTTCGCAGTGAAAGTAATCCCGCCTTGCGGCACCAAGCCGTTCGCGCTCGCCGTCACGGTATTATCAACTCCGGCATTCGGCCCGAGCGTCAATATCACACTGGCAAACCCGTTCGCATCTGCAGCCACGACTTGCGAGGAGTTGCCATTGCCGAGGTTGCCGTTGCCGCCAGTCACTTGAAACTGCACATTCACATTGCCAACACCGTTGCCGAAATTATCCGTCACCTTTACGACCAGCGGCGCGCCCAGCGGTTGTCCCGCGGAACCGCGTTGATTGTTGCCGCTCGCCTCCACCAGCTTTGCGGCGGCTCCGGCATTCGCTTGCGCATTGAACAAAACCGGCGAGCCGCTCAAAGCACTCTCTGCACCGAGCGCAAGCGCTTGCACTTGTTGTGCACCCGCAGTGTCGCCGAGCGTCCAACTCGCGGCGAGCTGGCCGTTGTTGCCCGTGGCCGGAATGATTTTTACATCATCAATATAGAACGTGCCCTTGCCGTTGGTGCGGAAATAAAGATTACGCTTACCTGCCAGGCCGTTCGTGGCTTGTAAAGTGAAGCGCTGCCAATTCGCGCCCGTGGCTTCCGGACCAATATCAAAAATCTGATCAACAAAATTGCCGTTCGCATCATTCACGCGCCACAACACGCGCAGCACGCCGCTATCGATCTGCGCATAGAATGAAAGATAATAGGCCGCGTTCGATTCATACGACACGGCTTGCGTAACGCCGATGTTCGAGCGGCTCGAATTGATCAACAGACTCTGTACGCCGTCGTGCTTGGCTTGCGTAGAGACTTGCACTTCTTGCGGAGTGGACGAGCCCTCCAAGTTCCAGTCGTTCGGCGCATTGTTCGTATCGAATTCAAAGCCGGAGTTGAGCACGGCATTGTGCGCGTTCGTTTTGCCGCCGCCGCGCAATGTTTCAAATTCAACCGGAAATTTGGCAATGTTGGTATTGTTGCTATCCGTCACTCTCACCACGAGCGGATTCACCAGCTTCGCGCCCACTTGTCCAGTTTGGTTGGAGCCGCTTACGAGTGCGAGCTTATTGCCAATGCCGGAAGTCGTGGTCGCCGTGAAATTGATGGCTTGTGACGTGAAGGCAGCGCGCGCTTCAACTGTATTGCTCGCGCCGTCATTGCCCAAGGTCAAACTTGCGGAAGCTTTGCCCGTGCTGTCACTTTTCGAGCGAAAGGTCGAGAGTGTGCCATTGCCTGCGGTCACGACCCACGCGACGTCGGCATTCGCCGTGGGATTGCCGAAGCTATCCGAAACGAGCACGGTGAAAGGCAATGCCAGCGTCTGCCCGGCCGGCCCGGATTGATTGTTGCCCGAAGCGAGCGCCAGCACAGCAGGCAACGCCGCTTTGGCAGTGAGATTGAAAAGCGCGGGCGGCAATGCTGCGTAGCGCGCTTCGACAACGACCGGTCCGACTTGGTCGCCAAGCGTGACCTCAGTCGCGGCAATACCGTTAAGATCCGTAATGCTGCCACCTTCTTCTTTGCCTTGCGGCTCATAGTTCGGATCGCTGGTGATGAGAATTTTATCCAAACGGGTGTCGTGCGCACGGCCTTCAAACACGAGCGTGTGTGTGCCGGCTGCGAAGTTGTAAGTTTTCGGATCGGTTTGCGGATTGTCCGGCGTGCCGCTGCCACGTTCGCTCAACAGATCCCACGCCCATTTACTCGAACGCGCGTTTTGAAAAACGTCGTAAGTAAAAGAGGCCGCGCCGTCAACGCTCACGGTCCACGAATTATGGCCGCTCGCGCCGGGCGTTAAGCTCCGCGTCCACAAGTAATATGTGCCGCTCTTTTTGATTTCAAAAGTATACAACGCGGAGCCGGCATCAGCTTGCGGATTGGGATACACCACATATTCTCCGCCGGAAGCCGCGGTGTCCGCCAGTGTAATAAGCGGCGCGGTGATGATGCCGGACTCGGCTTCCAGGCGAATGTGTTCGTCGGATCTGGTAAAAGTCGCCTCGCCCAGCGTTGCCGTGAATTTGACTTCGGCATCTGCGATCGGATTGTCGAACGCATCGTTGAGCTGTACTCTCAACGGCTGGTTGAGCTTCTGTCCCACTCGGCCCGATTGATTATCGCCGCTCACGACGATGAGCGCCTTGGGTGCGGCCGGCGTTGCGCCCGCTTCAAATTTCGTGATGGCATTCTGCGCGAACAATGTGCTTTCCATCACAAAGCCGGAGAAGGTGCCATTCTCGCGTTTGGCCACGTCCAATAACGTGCGATCGAATTGGCCGTTGATGTAGACGTCGAAATAATGCGCATCGCTCTCTTTGCGAATCACAACCTTCATCGTGCTGCCCGCAGTGGGCGCCGGGCCGAAGGAGGTGCCTTCATTGATCAAAGTCGCGCCTTCGACTTGGCCGTTCTGCACGTGATACAGGCGCGTCCGGTTCGCTTGCGTGTAATGTTGAATGAAATAACCGTTGGGGGTGGTGGAGAACGAGTCTGCCATCACCAATACCCCCGCATAGTTCGCACCGAAAGTGGTGACGCCCGCGCCGAAAGTGATCGTCACTTCCTGCGCGTTGCGTGCTTTCCTAAAAACTCCGGTGCTCCAAATATCGAGCGAAGCCGTGTGTTGCACTTCGTTGTTCACAATTTGCACGCGTGGATCAACCGACCAATCCGCGCCCAACACCGGTCCGGTGCGGTTGAAATCATCCGAGGTGAGGCTCAACGCAGAAGTCGTGGCGAAGATGACGTTCGAGATATTCGAAACATTGTTCGCCTCGTCGGCAGATTTGATTGCGAAGTAATACGTCGTGTTGCTCTGCAAATTGCCCACGATCACATTCTCAATCACGCCCGCCGGGCTGGGACTGCTAAGGCCCGCCACGTGCGTGGCTGCGCTGAAGTTCCCGCTATTGATCGGGCCGGTAGAATAGCGCAAATCATAGGAGCGCGCCGTGCCGTTCGTCCCGTCATCGCCGGGCGCGGTCCAACTCAACGCTACGCTCGCAGAAGTGGAAGAGGCCACGCTCAAATCCGTGATGGCCGACGGCGGAGTCGAATCGGAGGCGCGCGAGAGGTGCACGTCGTCAACGCCGTCGTTGGTGTTGCCGTGCACCAACAAGCCTGCGTATTGCGTTCCCGTGTTGCCTTGCAGCTTGTTAATGTCCGTCAGCGTCGCATCGAATTGTCCGTTAATATAAGTCGTAAAGTGATGGCCACCCGCATCGGAAGCCAATTCTACGCGGAACACGTCGCCTGCTTGCGGCGCAGGCCGTTGTCCGGCGATGCTCATGATCTGTTGTCCGGGCACGCCGTTCAACAAGGTCCACAAACGCACGTTCGCACCGTTTCGGAAAACCATGTAGCCGTTCGCCGTGGTCGTTGTATTATCCAACCTCACCGCCGCGGAAGTGAAATCGCGGCCCACGCCGTCGGAAAGACTGCCATATTTAAATTCGATCACATTGGGATTCACGATAACGGTGGGGATGGCGAGATGGTTGTTCCAGGCATCGGTCGTGGAAGTATTCACCAACTCATTGCTCTGCACTTGAAAACCGGGGTGCGCAGACCAGCTCGCACTCAACACGCCACTATTGAAGTCATCGAAGAAGTCATTTACCCCGCCGCCGCCTTGCATGGCGTTGAACCATTCCTGCGCCATGATATCATAACCGGCGTCGTTCAGATGTTTATCATCATCCATCAAAGTATTCTGCCAATCCGGCTCGGACAAGATACGCGACTCCATATCGACGAGCACCACGTCCTGTCCGTTCGCGACTTTACTGCTCACCAGCGCGGGCAGCATTGCGTTCAAGCTCGCATTGACGGATTGTTTTGCATCGCGCCGCGGAATCGTGGTGGAGAGATAAGTTCTTGCGGAAGGATTTTG